>NZ_AZNV01000015.1:0-135024 GCF_000510625.1 Rhizobium sp. IBUN | reverse complement strand
GCTCGGCCATGAGCCAGCCTGTCTTGCGCTCTACTCCCGACAGCACGCCATCAAGAAAGGCGCCGCTCGATAATCGCAGTTCACGACGACGAAAGATCGGCCCCAGTCGCTCCTTCAATGCATCGAGCTCGCGTTGCCATGCCAAAATCGACCCAGACCAGCTTGCGACGGACATGCAATTCCCTCCAGCTAAACGCCGAGAGTGAATCATGATCTCGCATAAAACGCAACTGTAGTACTAGAGCGGCTGAACTCTGTCATAAACAATCCGGATCAGATTTGGGGCGGGAACAATTCGCTTGTGCGCAATCGAGGTCAAATCTGGGGCGGCGACAATTCATTCGTGAGGAATCCACGGGACGAATTCGACCACAGCGCCATTCGTGAGCGTGTCAGCATCGGTATTCTTGGACATCGTCACTAGACCTGGTGTATTCGCGCCTCACTGTTCGTCCCGATGAATAACGAGCTCGCGCCCTGATCTTGCGCGTTGGCTTCAAGCAAAGCCAACTGCGTGGGCTCTATGAAGCTCCGCGGTGGTAGGATGATCCATCCGTCATCATCCCCCACCGCGACGAAGTCCCCTACGGCCACACAAAGAGCCGACAGCGCGCAGATGAGCGCGGCCCTGTCATCGTGATTGACGACCTTGCCAATGTCTCGCGACAACTGCCGGCCTGGAAGACAATGCGCCATCAGCGCGCTTAGGACGCCCTCAGCCGTGAGATGCTGGAAGAAGGTGTCGGACCGATCGCCCCGCCGCGCCGCAAGATGGACCGGGTCCGCAATCATCATCCCAAGGAACGAACTCGGAAACGCTTCGACAACCGCCCTGTCATCGATGGCAATGCCGTGCCCCGCCGCATGTAGATCGGCATGCTTGACGAGATGGCGAACACACTCGTTGGCGTGATGGTTGAGTAGTCTGCCAACAGGTGCGCTTGATTGACCAGGCTTACCGATCAGCGGACGAAGCCGGCGCGTCAGCATCCGCTCCGCTGTACGGTAGCGACCTATGATCTCAAAGCCGCGACGGATAGGACCATCAAAGGCTGCCGCGAGAATGGGGCGTCCGACAGCCAACGTCGCGATCGTTTGCTCTCGCTCGGGTTCGACAGCCCGGAAGCGCGCACCCTCCCACGAAATGGTCGTTAACGACCACTCAAGCCGACAAATGGCGCTGGAGCGCCGTGTCGGCGAGCATCCCACGTCTATGCCAATGACGGCGCCACTTTCCATTAATATCCTTCTGATCAGCCTACTGTACACTCTACTGAGTTTGAGACGATGGCGCGAGAAATGCCTTCCCCCGCCTTATCCTTCTCAAGGATGACGGCGCTGGCGCGCCGTTCGGAACCGGTGTACGTCATGGGCGGGGCGCTCCTGCACGCTCAAGCGCGGCGGCGAGGCGTTCGACAAGGGTCGCGCGCTGCTCCGGAATCAGCTTGTCGAGATTGATCTGCTTCCATCGTACGGCCGGCAAATCGGCAGCATCAGGCACGCCCAACAGCGTCCAGTCGGGATCGCCGCGTTTGAAGCCTAGCAAAAATTCCTTGTGCTTTGCCGGCATCCGGCCCGAAATTTCGGCGATGAGCTTCTCCCTGGCTGTGATGAGATCATCGGCGCTGACGGGTTCTGCCGTCATGCCTTCAAAGTTCTCGAGATATTCAGCGGATATGTCCTTCCGCCGCGGCGCGACCACTTCCGCGATCGGTCGGTCGTGGCTGATGAGATAGACGATGAAGGCTGCACGCAGATCGTCGGTGATGCCCTCATGGGCAAGCAGCTGCGCTGCGTCGAAAAGATCACGGGGATGCTGCCGGTCCAGCGCCGCCACGATCTTGCCCGCATAGAGATCGGCAAAGGAGACAAGCCGAGTCTGCGCATAACCGAACCGTGCCTCCATCTCCGCTGTGACGCTTCGCTCCTCCGCGGGGAAAACGCAGCCCCGCAGCACGGGCGTTACCTCAATCTTAATCTGGGCATCGCGGGTCTGCACCGTAAGCTTCGTGACAATTTTCTCCGCGCGATTGACGACCTCTGTAACGCGCGCACCGTGCATGCCTACGGCGATGGTCTTTCCGAGCCGTTTCATCGCCGAGCCGATGGCGGCGAGCGACTGCGCCCTATCGGCGACTGGCAGATATGTGAGGTCGATATCGACCGACAGGCGCGGCAGGTCACGCAGGAAGAGATTGATGGCCGTCCCGCCCTTGAGCGCAAAGTCCTTCTCCGCCGCCACGAAAGGCATGACCGCGATCAACAGCGCGACCTGACGTTCATAGGTTTCAGATAGAGCCACTGAGTTCCTCCGGCACGGTGATCTGATAGGTGGGGTCGAGACGTCCGCCTTTGACGAGCATCCGCTTGCCGTTGCCGAGATCGACTGCCTTCCTGTCGATCTGGCTGAGCCAAGACGGGCTGTGGCGGTCGGCGAACCAGAAGAACAGGCGCTTGACCTTGATACTGCGGCAGTCCTGTAGCAGCAGGTTGAGGCGGCGCGGGCTCAGAGTGCGCAACCCCTCGGCGATCATATCGACGTTGTGGAAGCTCTGCCGGTTGGGAAGCTCGTCGAGTAGTTCCAGGAAAGCGCGCTCGGGCGTCGAGACCGTCAAGGCGCGTTCGTCCTCACGCAGCAACCGTACTGTCCCCGCCTGCTGATCGGGGGCAGCATGGATTGACTTGAAGAGGCTCGGAGTGCGGTGAAAGCGGAATGTCTGCCGCAAGGGCAACTTCGCGAGCCATCCGGGCGGTGGCTTCGTGCCGTAAAGATGAACGACGCTCGCGCCCGACGGGGCCACATAGTGGGTCAGTCCCTGCAGGTCGAGGGCGGTTATAGCGCCGACGACCAGGTCTCGTTCTAGTAGGGTCTGCAACGAGATGACCACTCCCTGCCAGGTGAGCTGCCCCAGGGGGCGCTTGAAGGTGCCGCGCGCAGGCTGATCCAGCCACCCGGCGGCCACGTATTGTGTGCGCAAGCTGCTGGAATAGCCGTGCGCCTCCATCCAGGCCGCGTCGGCAAGCAGGCCTTCAGGCAGGGTTCTACCCAGCTGGTTCAGCTTTCCGGCTTTTCGCTCAGTCATACTTAGTAAAATGGCATATAATCAAACCGAAAGCCAGTTTGAAAAGAGCAGAAAATACTTAGTTTGACTTAGGAAAAGCAAAAATCTGCAAACCAAAAAGGCGAGGACTTCAGCGGCAGAGAGCCATAAATGAGGAGTTAGGTTTCTAGTTCTTCCTTCTGTGGCCATCGATAAGCGCGTGTTGAATTTGACAACGACTTCAATAGCCTAACCAAAGGCAGTTTCAGGTTGTCTGACTCGAAATTTGAGAGACTCGAATACATGCGAACAAGACTCGGATGTCATAAGAAGCCTCAATTCCGCATCGACGTCGCGTGTAGCGTCGGAACTCGGCCGCCACAATGGCGCCACAGATTTTCGCGGTTATCTTGCATCAAAACAAGCGGATAGCGGACAATGAAGTTCCTGGTTCTATTTGCAACAGTGCTTTTGTTTGCGGCCTTTCAGGCCGAGGCGCAGATTTACGGTCCGTATGACGACTACGGTGACTATGGCGACTACGGCTACTATGATCCGTATGGTCCATATGGACCGCCACCCGACTATGGCGAGCCGTTGCCGCAGCGCCAACCCCGAACGGGAAGGGGCGGGACAATCGTCATCGCCACACGCGAGCACACGCTTGTCTATACGACGCCTCAAGGTGAACAGCTCGCCTATCCGATTGCGGTCGGGCGCCAGGGAAAACGATGGTACGGCACGACGCATGTCACGTCGAAGCGCAAATATCCCGAGTGGCGACCGACGGCCAGCATGCGCCAGAAGAATCCGAGACTGCCAATGGTCGTGCGTCCCGGCCCTTCCAATCCGCTCGGTACACGGGCCATTTATCTTGCGGACGGCCTGCTGCGCATCCATGGCACCAATGATCCGTCCTCGATCGGCACGAATGCGTCAAGCGGTTGCTTTCGCATGTACCGCGAGGACGTCGAGGAGCTCTACGAGATGGTCCGTCCGGGAACACGCGTGATCGTCCGGCGGTGATATAACAATCGCCCAGTTCGGGTGTCGGCCACACAAAACTTTTCAAGGGTCCACGTCTGGCGTTTGGAGGCGCCTTGATACGACCGCCAACGCTGGCGTCGACGTCCCGTCATCAAAGCTTCATGCGGCTCTGCCATCACCTCATGACGATGTCGAATCCAAATCTCGCCGAAATCCGTCCCGTGTCATCCCGCATCTCACCGACTGCCTCGCCGCGCCTTGCGGCATTGGCGGTAGCCGTTCTCCTTGGAGGTGCCAGAGCGCGAACATCGCTGCGTCGCCGCCTTGATGGCGAATTGGTCGCAAAAGCGCCGAGGGACTATCAGACCGAGATCGACGTTGCCGTCGAGCGCATCATCGTCGATGAGTTGAACCGATCCTTTCCCACCTACGCGATCAAAGGCGAAGAAGCAGTCGGCAACCGGAACGCAAAGGAAGGCGTGCCTGTCATCTATATCGATCCCATCGACGGGACGACAAATTTCGCCTGGGGAATTCCGCATTTCGGGATGACAATCTCGATCGTAGAGGAAGGCGAACTTGTCGCCGGCGTCGTTTACGACGCGATGCTGGATGAGCTTTTCAGCACGGAACTCGGCGGCGGAGCCTATTTGAATGGCGAGCGGATCCGGTGTGTGAGCTCGAAGGGAGTTGAAGACGTGCTCGTAGGGGCCGGCCTGCCGATTCCCGGACAACTGAAGGCCGTGCCGGAAGACGTGTACTTCAACGCGCTCAAGCGGTTAATGGCCACAACCGCGGGCGTGCGACGGCTGGGTTCGGCGGCCTTGTCGATCGCCTATGTCGCCTGTGGTCGCCTGGACGGCTTTTTTGAGGATGGCTTGTCACTGCACGACTACGGCGCCTCCGCCCTTTTGGTGCGCGAGGCAGGCGGCAAAATCTCGGCGTTTGATGGTGGACCCGTCACCGCGAACGGAGACATCGTTGCCGGCAATCCCGCCCTCCATCCCTGGCTTGTCAAAGGCTTTCAGGCCTGATCTTCGATCAGAAGCCGTTCCAGCCCGACCGGATCATCCGTCGTGATCTGGTCAGCCTTCAGTTCCAGGAGCCGTTTGACGCCGGGCAATGCGGAAGGGACGGCGGAGTTGATCGTATAGGCGTCGACGAGCCGCCCTGCCCCCTGAAATTCGCCGATCAGGTCGTAGCCCGCCTGATCCGCAAATAGCACCAGGCGGCGATCGAGATAGATCATTTGCGCGCGCGGCACGGCTCGTAGCGCACCGGCAACAAAACCCACGAAATCGCGTGTTTCCATCAGCCGCTCGATGGCGCCGTCGTGGCAGGGGTCGTAGCCGATTGCCATGTCAGGCACCGCATGCGAGAGCCGCTCGACGGCAAGCGAGTCACCGCCTGAAAGAATGACTGAGTCGGCAACAGGCGAAATAGCCGCAGCGAATGCGGCGATGTCGGCGTCACGAATGACGTCCGAATTTTCTTTCAGGTCAAGCTGCAAGCCCGCCCTCGGATCCCGGCCGACCTGAGCCAACAGGTGCCCGAGATCCGCAAGCATCATGACCTTGTGTTCGCTCGGCGCCCCGAAAGGATCGCGAAGATGCAAGCCACGCAGGTAAGCCTCGGATGCGGATCGAACCATCCCGGTGCCGGTTGTCGCGGCATCAAGCGTCTCGTCGTGCAGCACCGCAAAACCATCACCGGCAAAGCGCATCAGATCGACCTCGACGCTGGCGCCGAGTTCCATGCCTTCCACGATGCGCGCGCCGGTAAAGGAGATGTCGCCGGCAAATCGATGTCCCCGGTGCCACTTCAGCCAGGTACGATGCCCTGCTCTGTCGATCGCAATTCCACGGCCCTCAAGCATGACCAAACACCCGATTGTTCTCCTGTGTCGGGACCGCGACGGACTGGTGAACGAGCCGGTTGTCTCGGAACGCCCTGAAGGCGGCCGCCACCGGTTTCACCGACGTGCCCTTGGTCCAGCCACTGTTGCTTGATGTCATCGCTTTCATTCTTGTTCCGTCGCTGAGATCGACGTCGACGATCTTATGGGTGCCAAAATCGATGCTACGGTGAACGATGCCGGTACCCATCTCGTTCGCCGCGACAAGTGACAATGCTTCCGGTCGAATCGCAAGTACGATTTCTCCGTCCGCAACGGGAACAGGGAGCGAAAAGGCTGCATGTTGGCTGATGCCATTCCTGACCGTGGTGCGAATGAAGTTCATCGAACCGATGAACCCGGCGACAAACTCGGTCTCTGGCTCGCGGTAGATGCGATCGGGCGGCGCAATTTGCTCGGTGCAGCCATCGCGCAACACGACGATCCGGTCGGCGAGCGCCAACGCTTCATCCTGTCCGTGCGTGACGAAGAGCGTCGTGATGCCAAGCCGCTGCTGGATGTCCCGCACCTCCTCACGCAACCGCTCACGCAAGTGCTGGTCGAGGCTGGCGAAGGGCTCGTCGAGCAGGAGGATCTTGGGTTCGAGCACCAGCGAGCGGGCCAGCGCCACACGCTGCTGCTGGCCACCGGAAAGCTGCGTGGTGATGCGCCTGCCGTAGTCGGCAAGACCAACGAGCGCCAGCGCCTGTTCGACGCGCTCTTTTATCTCGGCTCTGGGAAGGCGGCGAAGCTTGAGGCCGAATGCAATATTGTTGAAGACGTCCATATGCGTCCACAGGGCATGGCTTTGGAACACCATGCCTGTCGGACGTTTTTCCGGCGGCAGTGACGTAACATCCTTTGCATCTATCAGAATGCTTCCCGCTGTCGGTCGTTCGAAGCCGCCAATCATGCGCAGCAATGTCGACTTGCCTGATCCGGAAGGACCAAGCAAACAGACCAGTTCACCATCCTCGACATCGAGGGAGACATCGCGGACCGCATAGGTGGCGCCGAAGCTCTTGGATATCCCTTTTATGGTCAAACGTGCCATCTGAAGCCCTTCCTGGTGCCATCCGCCGCAATGAACATCATGCTCCCAGCCCCCTTGCGAAGGTACCGGTGCCGACCACTCTTCGGGCAAACATCAGTGCGACGAAAGAGGGAACCCACAGCATCACCGATAGGACGGCGCCATACTGAACGACGATCTGGTTGTTGATGAAGGTGACCATGAGGACCGGCATCGTGCGGATCTGCGGCGCTCCGATCAGCCACGCCCCTTCGGTTTCGTAGAACGTCCCGACAAAGGTCAGCAGGAGGGCCGCCGCGATCGTTGGCGCGGCCTGCGGCAGGGTAATCGACCAGAAGACACGCAAAGGGGTTGCCCCGGCATCGCGCGCGGCCTCTTCCATTCGCCGATCGACGTTCTTGAAAGCCGCCACGGGAATCCAGATCATCAGCATCAGCGTTCCGACCAGTTGAATGAGGACCACGCCCCAGAACGTGCTGATCAATCCGATCTGAAGAAAGATCCCGGCGATCGCCACCAGAAGCCCGAATTTCGGGAAGGCATGCGACGCCAGGAACGACAGAAAGAGAACGTCCCTGCCCCGGAATTTCATACGCGCAAAGGCATAGGCGGCCGGGAGACAGATTACCGCTGAAAGAATGGTCACCGTCGTCGCCAGACGAAGGCTGAGAAAAAGGGCATCCCATACATCGGTTCGCGACAATGTCAGCGACCAATAGCGCAGTCCGAACTGTTGGGGGATCACAGCCGGGTAGCGCCAGACCTCGCTGAACGCCCAGGTTCCGACGACAACGAGCGGCAAAGCGATGAACAGCGTCAGCAGCAATGCCAGCAGGGCGCCGATCCAATCCATCTCCGCCATGACAAGCCTTCCGTGCCGCATCACACGCCTCCCCTGTTGCGGGCGATCGAACGCACGTAAAGCACTCCGAAGACAAGGCAGAAGCCGAAGGCGATGACAGCCTGCGTCAGAGCGTTGACGGGGTCGTTCATGTCCGAGAACGTCCGCTGCATGAAGGGCCCCATCATCTCCGGCGATGCCGGCCCGAGAAGATAAGGCAGCGTGAAGGACGAGAAGATGCCGAGGATTGCGAAAGAAGTGGTGACGAGCAGGGAATTGCCCATCCGCGGCATGATAATCGACAGGAAGACGCGCAGCGGCGAAGCGCCGACGTCCCGTGCGGCTTCGATGGAGCTCTTTGGAATATTTCCCAGTCCGGCCGTCAGCATGAGGACCGTGAGCGGCAGGTTATCCCAGACGAGACCGATGACCGGCCCCCACGGCGTCAGGTAGGGTGACGGCAGCTTCGGCAATCCAACGGCATTCAGCAACACGTCGACGGCGCCGTTGGGGCCAAAGGTGCGGATCAGCGCATAGGACAGAATGATCGAGGGCACGAACATCGGAAAGATGGCAAGCCCTTGCACATAGGCCGAGAGCGGCCCGCGGGAAAACCGGAGATAGAGCGCGATCGGCAGGCCGATCGCCAGAAGCAGCACTCCGCAAACCAGGGTCGTCCAGAGCGTGATCCAAAGGTTTGCACGACTGTACTGGTCGCTGAAAAAGAACTGGTAGGAGGCGAAGGATATCGCCGATGCGCCACCCGGCTGCGCAACGAAGATCGTGCTCGCGACCGCCGACAGGATCGGGTAGATGATCAGCCAAGCCAAGAGAAGCACAGGCAGGGCTACCAAACCAAGCCCCACCCAACCCTGACTTCTCGCCGGCGCGGACAAACGCGCCAGCAGCGGAAGTGACATTGACCTGCGCATCAGGAGCGGCTGATACCCGGTGCGACGTTGCGATACCAACCGTCGTTGATGGTGGTTTCCCAATCACCGCCCGGGAAGGTGGGGATGGTCGCCGGGATGACATCGGCATACTTCTGGCGCAGCTCCTCCGAGATGTGCTCCCAGGATACGCCCGGGAAACCGCCGATCTCGGTGATGATCGCTTCCTGCATGTCCTGGGTCAGCAGGAAGGCGGCGAGCTTCATGGCTGCGTCCGTGTTGGCACCGTTCGAGAACACGGTCATGCGGGAGAAGCCGCCGCACAATGCGAGATCGCCCAGCTGAACGAGACCGGTCGTCTCCGGCAGAACACCCTGCGAGATCGCCTGCAGCACCTGGTCGGACCAGACAGGCGTCATCGTCACGACGCCCTGCGCCAGAAGCTGGATCGACTGCGTGTTGCCGGCCGTATAGGCGCCCTTCTCGTAGAGGGACGGCGCCAGATCGTTGAGCAGTGCCCAGGCCGGCGTCACGGCTTGGTTGGCGTAATCGGCCGTGAAGTTGTCGATCGTGAACTTCTTCGGGTCACGACCGTTGGCTTCGTGGATGGCGCGGCGAACGAAGTTTCCGCCGGAGCCACCCTTGTCGGGACGATTATAGATGAACTGGCCCGGATTGGACTTGATCCAGGCCGTCAGCTGTTCCCAGCTCCTGGGTGCATCCTTCGGGTCGAGCTTGGTCTTGTCATATGCAAGCAAGACCTGCGAGCCGCGATAGGGTAGCGAATACTTGTTGTCGAACGCGAGCGGATTGACGTGGCCGAAGCCTTCGACGTTCTGCGCCGAGAATTCGACCCAGAGACCGGCTTCAGCGCCCGCCGGCGGAAGACGTGGATCGAAGCTCTCGAAGATATCGGCCTGCGGATCCGTCTTCGTCTTGAGCGCTGCCAGAGCGCGGTCTGCAATCGCGCGCAAACCGGTGTTGTCACCGGCGTCGGTAATCTTCACGGCCAAATCCGGATGAGCCTTTTCGAAGGCGGGGCGGACGATGTTGTTCCAGAAGTCGATGATATTCGCGTCCGATCCGCTATAGAGATCGATCGTCTTTGTCGCGGCCGATGCCAGGGGCGGCAGCATCAGCATGCCGGCGGCCGCGGTTGTGGTGACAAGGAAGTCGCGTCTGTTCATAGCCCTCTCCATTGGCTCGCGTGTAGAAGGCCGTGCTACGCCTGGCGCGTCACAGACTCATGACAGCAGCGCCGATTTAGGAGAAATATTGCACAGCTGCGCAATCCATCTCGTCCCCTTTGGAAAGGGAAGTCATACGAGTCAGCGCGAACGGTGGATGGGGGATGCCTCTCTTGATCTGGCACGCGGAAACCTGTCGGCCGCGCTCGAAGGTTACGGGCAGCGCGGCATGGTCCGGACCGGGTGGACCAGGGACGATGCGATCACGACTTTGATCGCCGATTGGAAACGCGGCTACGATCCGGCCAAATCCCTGCGCATCGCCGTCGCGATGTCCGGATGCTGAATAAGATTGAACGGTCACGCGTTCAAGCCGGAAGACGGATCGCGGCATTTCGCGGCCGGGGACCAGATCGTCTTTTCTTGTCTTCGACAACATGCGGTCGTCGGCACCGAGCACGAGGTAGTTGCCGCGCTCTATGCGATGCATCAGCAAAAGGTGGTAGAACTCCTCGCCAGGAATCGTTTGAGGGTCCTATGAGATGCGACCGCATGCAATGATAAGGCTGATTGAGTTCGGGCGTGAGCATTTCCCAACGGTCGCCGGTTGGGTTCGCAGCGAGCGCGACCTGGTGCAATGGGGCGGACCTGATCTGACCTATCCACTAAGCGACCATCAACTTGAGCAGATGGTAGAGGAAGGGCAAACGACACCACCATCACGGCTGTGTTGGATGGCGGTTGACGTTGCTCAAACCTTGGTGGGCCATGTCCAGCTTGCTCTCGACTGGAAGAATGGCGTCGCGCGGGTGGCTCGGGTCATAATTGCGCCTGAGGTTCGCGGAAGGGGGTATGCGTCCGCTCTATTAGAGTCGGTGGTGAAGCAAGCTTTCTCCTACGACGAGATCGAGAGAACTGAACTCAACGTATATAGCTGGAACGCGGCAGCTGTCCGAACCTACAACAAAGTCGGCTTTTCTCATGAGGGATTAAGGCGGTCATCCGTCCGGGTTGGCGATGAGAGGTGGGACACGGCAGTCATGGGCATATTGCGGCACGAGTGGGAAGCGAGGCGATTATGACAGGAGTCCCTGCGGTATCGATCACTGGACAAGGTTCGGTGGCGGTGGGGATGCGCTCGATGGATCGTAGTTGTTGTCCTCTATGATATCTGGAGAATTCCTTAGTAACTGGTCCATACACCATCGCCCGGATGGCGGACTAGGGGTTCTCCCCGATGGTCATGCAGCCTTCCAATTCATCCTCAATGTCGCGACAAAGGGTCTCATATTCAGCGGTGAGCGTGTAATCGGCATTCGATCTGAACCTGTCTCTAGCCCTGATCGTGAAAGCGTAATTCTCAAGTTCGTAGGTCCACCAGTGAGCAATTGACGCGTGGCATCGTAGATGAGGGCGACGCACGAGGAGCGACGCCAGGCCGTAACGAAACGCATTGAAAGGTGGCTGTTCCATTTCCCTCAGACCTCTGAACAGCATCTTAACACTCCCCCTGAGTTTTTGTTGGATCCTGAGCGCCACAGGAGCGCGAATGACTCAGTGCACAGCAGCGAGCCTAACGGCGGACTTGGCGTCTTCAGCGTTCATCCGGCCCTCTACGACGGCCCGGCACGCTTTCCATGCTCGTTGCCACTTGGCAGTGCTCTGGTTCGGCTCATGGATGAGCCATGTCAGTGCCTCCTCTGGGGAGCCGACGACAATACGAATGCGGCTGTCTCCCAGCACAAGGGGCTTTTCCCATCGGTGTACCAACATGGCCGCTCTCCAATCATGAGGGGGTATCGGCGGTATCGGGCATCCGCTCCGCCTCCCGATAGATGGGTACCGGCCACCTTGGTTCAATCGTCGACAAGCTGAAGGATATCAAGATTTGAACATGCAGACCCTCAATCGAGCCTTCGACCCGTACAAGGAAGACAGTTGGCGAAGGAGACGCGTGCCGAGGAACTGAGGTTCCGAGCGGCACGCCGTGACGAAGGCAAGTCCGGCCAGTGGAAGCCAGAGGCCGACCTGTGGTTTGCGATCAAGGCCGCGCCAGGGTCCCAGCGCTCACCATCCGCACCTGTCATTGAGCAGAGGGCGCCTAGCCTGAGCCTTATCGAGCGCAATATTGCCAATGCCGGCTTCGAATCCTTCATGCCGACCTACCGGATCGTAGTGAAGCATCATCGGAACAAGAAGTTTATCGTGCGCCGCTTCCCGATCTTCACCGACTATGTATTCGTCAACCTGCCGACACAGCGGTTCGTCCCGGTCGAGGCCGTGGAGGGTGTCGGGAAACGTCTGAAGTACAGCCGGACCTACGGCGAAGCCCCAGAGCCGTTCAGCTTCCAGCAAGAAGTGATTGATCGCCTCCGATACATGGTCTGGGAGACGACCAGGAGTACCTGCTGGAAAAGGCTTCACGCATGCGACAGGAGGAAGTTGATCGGGAGATGATGGAGGCCAAGAAGGCTGCATCAAGAGCTAGCCGCAAGATCCGGAACGCCGCACTCGACTCTCGGTCGGCCGCAACGCCTATCCCGCTAGAGTTTTCTACTAGCGGTAGGTTCTGATACCACTATTGCAGTACGTGCGATGGATGGTTGGTTGTGCTCTTATGGGCGTGGCCCAAATTCGGCCTCTGTAACAATGCTCGGGGGTCCGCGAACCCCTGCGGACCTCTTAATTCCCCCAAACTATTTAGTCGCACTAATGCAAACGAGGCGTCGCACTTTCATCGTCGAGCGATATTTTTCGCATGGCTTGCAAAGTCGCTCGCAAGCAGAGAGGCGCACTGCCATGCGGAACCCCAAACAAGGCCAGTGCGCCTCTCCCCCCACATGTCTCAAAGCGACGCAGCTGCCGTGAAGAACGCGTCGATCTGCTACTCCGTGAAGCCCATGGCGGCGAAACCCGCTGCCATCATCGGCTCAGTCCGGACGAACGGTCCGGAATACGCATTGGCGATCTGAACTGCCTTGGACTGCGAAGCGCTCCAGCGTCGACTTCCTCCAGGAGGCGGCGGCTAGAAACTGTAGCTTGGACTCCCCAGCGGAAAAGCTTTCTACTTTCCGCTCCATGACAGGCCCCGAGGCGATGAATTCCGCCTCTTCCTCCGGGGTCATCTCATACTCGACACCATTGACGATTTCCTTCAGCCCCGTAGCGCCGTTCTCCGCGAGAACCGCGGTGTAGTTCCCCGATTTCTCTTGCTATTCAACGGCCAATGATAGCTAGGTCTGTTTTCACGAGGAGACTGCGCAAATGGCCAAGGGTCAGGTACGAAGCAACAAGGAAGTTAGGAAGCCCAAAAAGGACAAGGCTGCCCCCAAAAACGCCCCGCCCACTCTAGGTTCTCAGGTCAAGGATAGCCAAAGCGGCTTGAAGAAGAAGTAAGGTATGCAGAGGCGAAATACAGTCGCCTGTTCTACGTCCACGCAATAAGGAGGCCGTAGTGTCAAACCAAAGACCGCGACGCGGCAAAGCCGATCCGGGGTTCTCGGGGCGTGAACCATACCACGTTGCAACGTTTGCAGAGAAGCACGGCATCGCCACGTCCGATGCACAACGCATCATCAAAATGCATGGATCTGACCGTGATGCTTGTGACAAGGCCGCTAACCGGCTGAAATAGCATAGACAGCCGAGGGCGGCGGGTGAAGGGTCGATTGCGGCTGTACCGTTCGGCTCGTAACGCCAGGTCTTATTGCTGTGGCCGGGAGCGCCGAAACAGACGCCTGATCTCCAGACCAATTAATGTCGCTGCAGGGGGAAACGCCACTTGCAGAGCATAGCAGACAAGTCGAAGGAAATCCGGGTCGGGAGCACTCCACAAAGTTGCCCCCACTCGAGATACCGAGGTCTATGTATTGCTCGATCCATCGGAAGACGACGTCTGCCACTTCCTCCGGCCCTGCCCCGACCTTGTCGGAAAGCCGCTCTATATCAACGTTGATCAGATCGCCTCGGTGAGCCCGCCGGGCAACCAAACGGTGGTCGTCGTACCTGCCCCAGGACGAGACGGAGCCCTTGCATACGCCGTTGATGAACCCTGGAGTGTGCGGAGGGGGAGGTTCCGGGAAGGGGTCCAGCCGACCGCACAACCTCCCTGTCGCTCCATGGGAGGCAGACACCGGGATTTTACAAGCAACCCATAAAAATGCACGTACTCGGGATGCCGCCGTTCCATCGAATCAACCGACCAATGCGCTAAGCCCCAGGGTGCGGTGCGTTGGCAAGCGCCATCGACAGGCTTTCGCGCGTCCTGAAGCCGGCTTCTATCAGGTCGAGTGCTGTGGCGGTTACAGCGCCGGCGCACTCACTCTTCGGGTCCGTTTGGTTGCCTTGCCGTGCGTTGACGACGGAGGGGAGGACTTCAACCTCTACGCTTTCCAATGTGATGAAGGTGGGGAATTGCATGGTAACGCTCCTTACACAATGGCAAGAGCGCTGAGGGTCTCTCAATCGGACCGTGCCGTGCATCTGGTCCAACAAACCCACGCCTCATTCGACGTAAGGGGAACAAGATGTCTCTGAGCGGGTTCACAGAATGGGCAGCGAACTGTGTAACGCCAGTTGGCTATTTCTTTCGCGCAGAATCGGAGACTTTGTGTCGGTACCGGGATGGGTCATCGTAATCGTTGAGCGCAACCGCAAATCCCACAAGATCACATCGGCAACTGAAGCCCTTGATATTCTTTTCACGAATTGGCCGGTCGTAAGCGGCACTGCTTTCGTCTTAGCACTGGAAGCCTGCGCAGGAGCGATCAGCGGTGCGGTGACACAGGAAGAGGCCCAGTCCGCATTCCTTGCGGCAGCCATTGAAGCAAAGGTCATATTCAGGATCGCCTGAGCCGGAAAGCAGCCGGCCGATTATCAGATTGACCCTGAGCACTCCGCTGATCCCATAAAAAAACCCCGCAGCGTTGCGGGCGGGGAGTTTATCGATCGGTGAAAAGGTCGCACCATGCGCGCATCGCATAGGAAACCCGCCGGCATTCGCGGCCGACGGGTTTAGATAGCTAGAAATTAAAATACACGCCCACACCGGACCTGCGATGGTAGGGGTAGTAGTCGCGATAGCCGTATCGCGGATAACCGTAATACCGCTGATGGCCGTAGTACCGTGGACGGTAGCACGACCCGTAATACCGGCAATCGCGATAGGCGTAGCGCCGGTCCTTATAGTGGCCGTACGCATGTCCATTCCCATGGCCGCGGTGGTCGACCTGCTCGACGTCAGTGGCGTGCATTGGTACTGTATTCGGCACAACGATCGGCGCAGCGTTAAGCGGCAGGGCGAACGATCCAGCCATGATCATGGCGGCGAGTGAGGGCATGAGCTTCTTCATCATCGGAACATCCTTTCAGGATGCGAGTCTGAGGGAATGGGTATTAACCTCCGATGAACGGCTGCTCGTTGAACTCCGGCTGGCTTCTTATGCTGGCGTTGGAGACCAGTGGTGAATGAACTTGACGCATTGAGCGCTCAACGCCATTTCAACTCCGCGCTCGGGCGGGTGCGAACCCCAAACCCATCGGCATGCGGCTGTCGGCAACCTCTTCAAGGAGAGGCGCTATGCGCATGGCCTATCACCCGTCCGACTTCATCGGGCATGAACTCCGGTACTCCTGCACCAAATGCCAACGAAGCGGATCGATGCCCGCCGCGGGTGCCCTCGCCCGTTACGGGAACAAGGCGTTGCCTGACCTTCGCTATGACTTCGCTCGAGAATTCGGATGCGAGCGCGGACCCAACGCACCATTCAATGACAAGTGCGCGATAAGGTACGACAGCTCGGCAGAGAAGATGCTGGGCATCGAGGTGCCGCCGCCTAAGGCCGATCACGAAAGAGCACTAGGCGAACTGGCGCAGTATGAGGCGCTGTTTGCGCTATGTCTGGAGTGCAACCGCCGGAAGCCTATCGATCGCTGGGGGATACAGAAGAAAGTCGGGAAGGGATTGACGCTCGCTCAACTCGCCGGCCTCATGCGCTGCAAGTGTGGGCACAAGGGCGCCCTCTTGATGGTGAGGCATTTGTCGCGAGACTGAAGGGAGGTTTGGGAATGTGCGGACGCATCTACATCAAGGCAACTCTCGAGGAGATGCTGCAGAACTTCGCGTTCGCCGACCGCGGTGACGTCGGGAGCCTCAGCAACCAGTTCCCGAGGTATAACGGCGCCCCTTCCCTCTACTATCCGATCATCATTCGCGACATGGTGCGCGAGCCTGATATCATGGGGCCGGTCTTCGTTTCAGCTCGTTGGGGCCTCCAACCGTCTTGGATGAAGCCGGGAGGCCGACCGCCTCCGATCAACGCACGCCGCGAGGGCATCGCCACCAATGGCCTGTTCAAGTCGGCGTATCGATTACGTCGGTGCATCGTGCCAATCAACGGCTACTTCGAATGGAAGGACATCTACGGGACGGGCAAGAACAAGCAGCCCTACGCGATTGCCATGACCGATGACAGCCCATTCGCGCTCGCCGGCATATGGGACACATGGCGTGATCCAACCACCGGCGTTGAGATCCGCAATTTCGCGGCCATTACGTGCCCACCAAACGAGATGATGGCGACAATCCATGACCGAATGCCCGTCATCCTGCATCGAGGCGATTACGACCGGTGGCTATCACCGGAGCCAGACCCGGACGACCTCATGAGGCCCTTCCCCGCCGAACTGATGAAGATGTGGCCGGTCGACAGAAAGGTCGGCTCGCCAAGGAACGATACGGCGGACATCATCGACGAGATCGACCCTGATCCCGAACCGACGATGATCTGATCGAGGGGCCAGGCCAGCACCTAGTCGCAGACGTTCCTGTATCGCACAACCCGGTGGCCGTGGCGGTATCCGTAGTACCTCTGTGTCCAGCAGCGTTGGGCGTCGCGATACCCCGGGCCATCGTAGTCGTCATCGTACACGTAGCGTGGTGAATGGCGATAGTACCGCGGGGCTGGCGGATCATCGTAGTAGCGAGGGCCGGTGCCATACTCAAAGTAGATCTGAGAGAATGCCGGCGACGCTGACAGCGTAGTCGCGAACGCCAGCGCTGCGATAGCGAGCTTCTTCATGTCTTATTCCCATTCCGGTTTGCGCATAGACGTTGGTAAGGCGGTGTCTCACGCTTCGGTCTTAATACGTCATTAGCGTTGTTCCTGAACATCGGACCTAAGTCCGAGATGGATCGGACTCGAGTCTGGTGGCTTCAGGACCTTTGTCCGACTGTTCAAGCCACCCTGTCGCGCATAGTTTGTGCCGTCCAACCCCACCGGACACCGGAATGCTCCGCACGCCCCCTCGCGTGTAACCCCTCGGAGCTTCCGGAGCCGGCCTCATAGCGCAACCCGCAGCGAGAGCGCTCGAACCACAACACTGAGGTTCCGGCGTGTATTTTGTCGATGACTGATATTAGTGGTTGGTGTAATTTTTCTGTGTCTGCCTCCCATGGAGCGACAGGGAGGTTCCGTGGTCGGCTGGACCCCTTCCCGGAATCTCCCACTTCTGCCGGAATTTAGGTCGGGGCACCACAACGTCATGGCTGCGAAAGCAGCCAATCAGCATGGACGCAAGCCTAGAGCATTTCGAGCTCCACCGAAGCGGGACAAACGGGAGATGGGGCAATGATTTATACTAGCTGCTTAGTACTTTTGCGCGGATAGAAACCTTTGCGAGTAAGTGTATATTAGGAGCGTCGCAACCTGGGATGTGACGGAGCGAAGCCTTCGTCTCGCGGATCCCCGCCGCCAACGAGACTTCACTTCAGAAATAGTGGCAGGGAGGTTCGACCCTCTCATGAACCTCCCTGTTTTAATCGGCGCTCATGCCATAGCACACTCGGGGTCGCCGCTGGCTCCATTGTTTGCATAACCATAGCACGAGATGAAGGCGCCTTGAGGCTCCGGGGCAGGCCGCCAGCCAACTCGGAATACTGGGCGGCCATCTGGATTTCTCATGTGTGCCTCCCAGTTCAATCTTCTCGAGATGTAGTCGCCAGTAGTGACGCCCGTCTCGCGGCCGTTATTCCGCAGCTACGGCAGTGCGGCTGCTGTTCAATGCAATGAGACCCTTTGCGCGCTCAAGCGATGCGCTCTGCTCGTTGCGATAGCGGGCGCCGATTTCCATCATCAGAACGGTGCCGGGCAGGAACTCAAGCTCGCTGAAAATATCCTCCCAATCAATGTCACCCCAGCCAAGCGGCATGTGCAGGTCGCCGATGCCGAGCGCGGTCGATTCCTGAAGATGATAGGGCTTGTAGAAGGCCTGCGGACGACCGAAGGAATCATGGACGTGCAGGTGGCCGGCAACGGGCGCCATGGCGCGGATCTGTTCGCGGAAGTTCAGGCCCCGATAGGTCGCCTCTATATAGGCATGGCTGACGTCGATCAGCGCCACCAGGTTCGGATGGCCGACCGCGTTAACCGTCTCGGCAACCTCGGCCGGCGTCTGACGGTATTGGCCCGGCTCCGTGGTGAAGATGTTTTCGAAGGCGATGCGCACGTCGTAGCGCTTGGCATGTTCAGCCAGCTCGAACAGAGCCTCGCGTTCGCGCTGATCAGCCGTGGCGCGCTCGAACAGCTGGTCGGCGCGCAGGTGGCCACCATGTTGTACGATCACCCTTGCACCGATCCGATCGCAGACCTCGACGAGCGCCTTGGCGGCATCGATCTGATAGCGTGCGGTTGCCGGATCCATGAAGTTGGACGATACGAGCCCATGGACCGTGTAGCGGAATGGAAACTGGGCGGTCAGTGCGGCCAGGCGCTCTGCGCGATCCTTGACGACGCGGCCACCAGCGATCAGGTCGATGGTCGTCAGGCCGAGTTCGACGGTCTCCACGCCGAGGCCAGCAAGGCGGCGCAGATCGGCTTCGAGGCTGTCGAGTTCTCCGTCGGTGGAGCCGGAATTGAAGCCGGTCGAGATGATATTGCTCATGGGCATGTCCTTTGTTGAGGGTGTGTGAACTGCGGCGGTGTCGCCGCAGAATGGAGAGGTCTGGCTTGCGACACTTGAGCCCTCAGTCCGCCTCAGCTGACGGTCGGGTCCAGCTTGTCGCGAAGCCAGTCGCCGGCAAGCGAGATCGAAAGCGTCGTCAGCATGATGACCGTGGCTGGTGCCAGCATGATCCAGGGGGCACGCGTCAGGTATTCCCGTCCGAAGCCGACCATGTTGCCAAGGCTGGTCTCAGGTGGCTGGACACCCAGCCCGAGGAACGACAGGCCGCTCTCCATCAGGATGATCTCCGGAAAGGTCAGCGTCATCGAGACGATGAGGGTCGAAGCGACATTGGGCAGGATGTGGCGGAGATAGACCCGCGTCGGGGTCGCGCCGAGCTGCACAACTGCCGCCGCATAGCCCTGCGCGCCAGCGGCAACGGCTAGGCCGCGAGCAATGCGGGCATAACGCTCCCAGCCATAGAAGCCCATGAGGCAAACCAACAGTACCATGGATGAGCCGAAAAAGGCGAGTACGGCAAGCGACATGATCAGGAAAGGCAAGGCCGCCTGGAAGTCCGCCAGCACGAGCACGACGTGCTCGACTGCGCCGCGAAAACGGGCAGCGGCGAAGCCGAGAAGCGTGCCAAAGACTGCTGATAGAAGCGTCGCGCCAAAGGCGATGATCAACGAGAGGCGGATCGACTGGATCAGGCGCGAGAGAACGTCGCGACCCAGCTCGTCTGTGCCAAGCCAATGTTTGCTGGAGCCGGGTGCGGAAAGCCGGCTGGTGAGGTCCATGGCGGTAATATTATAGGGCCGCATGTGGTCGGCGAAGGCAGCAACCACCACCATTGTGAGAAGCCACATAATGCCAAGGAAAACGAGCGGCGGTACGGTTTGCAGCAGCCGCGACGTCCTGCCATTTGCCATTCGGACGGTCCGCGCTTCACCAAGTTCGACATTAGCCATGCTTCTTTCCTCAATGTCCTGTGTGAGAGCGCAACCGCGGATCGAGCCAGCCATAGAGCAGATCGACAACAAGATTGGAGACGACCATCGTGGCTGCGATGATCAGGAGAATGCATTGAACGACCGTCAGATCTCGATTGCTGACAGACACGACTAGCAAACGACCGATGCCCGGCCAGGAGAAGATCGACTCCACGACAACGGCACCCGCGATCAGCGATCCGACCATGAAGCCGACGATGGTGACGATCGGGACGGCGGCATTGGGGAGCGCGTGGCTCCAGACGACGTCGCTCCACTTCAGCCCCTTGGCAGACGCCGTCCGGATATAGGGCTGCCCCATCACCTCGATCATCGCGCTGCGCGAAAAGCGGGCAAGGATGCCGATCCCCCCAATGCTCATCGTGATCGTCGGCAGGATGCCATGCATCCACGTGTCCTGACCGCCGGATGGCAGAAGCCCGAGCATGACGGAGAAAATCAGAACCAGCACGAGCCCCATCACGAAGGAGGGAATTGTGAAGCCAAGGATCGCCAGAAGGATGACCCCGCGATCGGCAAAACTCTGCCGATGCAGCGCGGCGTAGACGCCTGCTGGAATGCCGATCACAAGTTTCAGGATCAACGCCGGTACCGTCAGTTGCAGGGTGGCCGGAACGCGCTCCATGACGAGACAAAGAGCTGACGCCTTATCGCGCATCGACACGCCAAAATCGCCGGTGAATATCGATTTGAGATAAGCGATATACTGGATCCAGAGCGGCTGATCGAGACCCCACGCCTTTCTGAAGGCGTCGATGGAATCCTGCGGCACGTCGGGTCCTAGCATGACCTGCGCCGGATCGCCCGACATGCGCAAAACGACGAAGGCAAACGTCACGACAGCGAGGATCGTGATCAGCGCCCGGAACAACCGCACGAGAACGAAGCGGATCATGTGAACATTCCCTATGCTGCAATCCGGGCGTCTTCGCCCGCTGTCACGTGGCACGCCACTGTCCGCCCGTGCCCGATGGTCTTAAGCTGAGGCGCGTCGATACGGCAGCGATCGCGCGCCAGCGGGCAGCGCGGATGAAAGGCACAGCCTGACGGTCGATTAGCCGGATTGGGCGGCTCGCCCTGAAGGATCGTGCGTCCTTGAAGCGGGATGCCCGCACGCGGTACGCTCGATACCAGAGCGCGCGTGTAGGGATGCATCGGCGAGTGGAAGATCACGTCAGCCGATGCCTCTTCGACGACACGGCCGAGATACATGACCGCAACCTTATCGGCCATGTTGCGCACCACCTTGAGGTCATGGCTGATGAATACCATTGCGATGCCGTGCTGCTGCTGAAGATCGCGAAGCATGTTGATGATCTGGGCCTGGATAGAGACGTCGAGGGCCGAAACCGGTTCGTCGCACACCAGAAGCTTCGGGCGGGAAGCGATTGCGCGTGCGATCACGGCGCGCTGGCGTTGGCCACCTGACAATTCGTGCGGGAAGCGTGGGGCCTGATCCGGCCGAAGGCCAACCGCGTTCATGAGTTCGGCAACCCGTGCGGCGCGATGTTCCCTTGGGATCAGCCGGTGGATTTCCAGCGGTTCGGACAGCTGCGTGGCAATCGTCAGGCGTCGGTCGAGGGCTGCGAGCGGATCCTGGTAGACAAGTTGCATCTTTGCCCGCAGCTTGCGCCACTCCGGGGTTCTGCTTTCCGGCATGGGCTTGCCATCGAACACGACCTCGCCTTCCTGTGCGGCGTCGATCCCGAGCAGCATACGCCCGAGCGTCGATTTTCCCGAGCCAGACTCTCCGACGATGCCAAGGGTCTCGCCGGGCATCACGGCCAGCGAGATACCGTCGACGGCGCGCACCGGTGTCGGGCGACCTAACAGTCCACGGCGGACATGGTAGATGCGAACGAGGTCGCGGACTTCGATCAACGGCGTCAATGCATCATCCCCTCTGCGATGCGGTCTCTCGTCTCGGCGGCAATCGCGGCTGGCGGGACCGGCCGAGCACATGCGAGCTGGCGTCCACGGCCGATCGAAACAAGCGGAGGCAACTCGTGACTGCATGCCTCGACAGCGCGAGGACAGCGCGGCGAAAAGGAGCACCCTTTGGGCAGGTTCCGTGGATCCGGCACAGTCCCTGTGATCGGGATCAAACGTTGCCGCGGACCATCGATACTTGGAATGGCATCGAAGAGACCGCGGGTGTAAGGATGGCGTGGCTCAGCGAAAAGCTCGTCCACCATCCCTTCCTCGACAATGCGCCCGGCATACATGACGCAGACGCGCTCGCAGATCTGCGACACCGCGCCGAGGTCGTGACTGATGAAAACGGTCGCCATGCCCGTCTCGGTCCTGAGAGAGGTCAACAGGTCCAGGATTTGCGCCTGGATTGTCGCGTCGAGCGCTGTCGTCGGCTCGTCGGCGATCAGCAGATCCGGCTCGCCGGCAAGGGCCATCGCAATCATCAACCGCTGGCACTGTCCGCCTGAAAATTCATGCGGATAAAGGTCAAAACGGCGCCGCACATCCGGGATGCCGATCATATCCATGAGCCGCCATGCTTCAGTCTTTGCCGCCTCGCCGCGAAGGCCGCGGTGAATGAGAAGCGCCTCGGTGATCTGGCGCCCGATCTTCAGAACCGGATTGAGCGAGCTTGACGGGTCCTGGAAAATCATCGCGACGCGTCCGCCTCGGACTTGCTCCAGCGCGGAACGAGGCGCGGCGAGCAATTCCTGCCCGTCGATTTTGACCGATCCCATGACGCTCGCCTTGCCGGGCAACAGACCCAGCGCGGCAAGCCATGTCACCGACTTGCCGCAGCCCGATTCACCGACCAGGCCGACCGCCTCGCCTTTTGCAATGTCGAGATCGATCCCATGCAGTACCTGCACGCTATCGAAAGCGACTTTCAGCCCGCGCATTTCCACGAGCTTGGCGGCAGCTTTGCTCATCGGCTCACCCTTCCTGTCGGCGGTTGCGTTCATGACGAACGAGATGGATCCGGCGGTTCGCCGCCGCCGGATCCGGTTCATCGCTGAGATCAGCTCGGCCAGTTGTTGGCGCGGAAATCCATTGCAAAGGCGGGAGCGGCCTTCCACTTGAGCGACGACTTCATGCCGGTGAAGACAGCGTTCTGATGCAAGACCTGGTAGACCGGGTCTTCGCGCTCGCAGATCTCGAGCATACGGGCGAAGGCCTTCTTGCGCTGCCCGCGGTCGGTGCTGGTTTCCAGGATCTGAGACATCTGGTTGACCTCGGCGTTCGACCAGTCCTTCTTCTGCTGGACTTCGCCGTTCGGGCCAAACTGGGCAACGATCGAGGAGACGGGATCGTTGAAGTTGGCTGAGGCCGACCAGTCGCGTACCCCCTTGACGCCTGCCGGATCGTGGATCTGGCCCCAGTTTTCCTTCATCTCGATCTCGACGTTGAGACCAACCTGCTTCCACATTTCCACCATGATCTGGCCGTTGGCGGTCTGGTTGGTGTAGTAGTTGTTGAGCAGCCGGAAGGGGATCGCGTCGCCCTTGTAGTTCGCCTGCTTCAGGAGGTTCTGGGCGAGAGCCGGATTGTATTCAGGAACCGACCAGCCTTCGACGAACATGTCGCCGTAGAACGGAAACTGCAGGCCTGCCGGGATCTTCGTCTGGCCAGCCCACAGCGCGTCGACGATCGCCTGGCGGTCGATCGAATGCGTCATGGCGCGGCGGACCAGCGGGTTCTGCAGGATCGGATTCTGGATATTGAAGACCGAGATGCGGTGATTGTTGATCGTCGAACCCTGCACCTCGAAGCCAGGAGCCGCCTGAACGGCTGCGATCTGGTCGGGCGGAAGGTCGCAGGCGAAATCATATTCACCGGAAAGCAGGCCGTTGACGCGCGAGGCGACTTCTGGAACTTCAACAAAGCGGATCTGTTCGAGCGGCGGGCGACCGCCCCAATATTCGTCGAAGGCCACGAGTGTCAGCGACACATCGGGTTTGAATTCGGCGACCATGTAAGGACCTGTCGTGACCGGCTTGCGGGCCCAGTCGACATAGGTTCCGGCTTCGTCCCAGGCGCGACGATTGGCGATCTGGCTGCCGAAAGCGTAGAGGCGGCCTTCGAGCGTCACGTCAGGCGTCGCGTTGTGGAAACGAACCGTGTACTTGTCGACGGCTTCGACGCCAGCGAGCGCCGGCCACAGACGGCGGCCGACGCCCGGTACCGCTGCCGGCAATTCCTTGACGGACGTCGGCTTGTTGTCGTCTTCGAAGACGGTCTTGCCGCCTGCCGGCTGCGTGCTGCCGAACACGCGCTGGGAGGAAAAGCTGAAGGCGACATCGTCAGCAGTCAACTCGTCGCCGTTGTGGAACCTCACGCCCTGACGCAGCTTGAGTTCCAGCGTCTTGTCGTCGATGCGCTTCCACTCGGTGGCGAGACCGGCAACTGGACCCTGATTGCCCATCCAGTCACGCAGGATCAAGCCTTCCCAGAGGTTGGGGAAGAAAACTCGCTCGCCGACATTCGACTGCTCGTTCCAGATATCAAGCGTGTTGTTATTGGTGATTTTCTGCACGGCGATCGTCACGGACGGCCGCTTGCCTTGGCTCAACGCGAAGCGTGGCAATATCGCGGTGCCTGCCGTTGCGCCAAGCAACCCCAGGACGTTGCGTCGATTGATAGAAAGCATGAAGGTCCCCCTTTGACGAAGTTTTGACGGAAATGGATCGGTCATAATGTCGCGGTGTTTTATGGCAGACTGCATGTCGGTTTCTTGATGAAACGATGAAGTTTACGTGACATTTAAGATGCTGTATTTGTTAACTTATCTCGACTTGTCCAGGCATCGAATTCCGCCCCCAATCCGTCTGGATTTTGGTTCACGGGCTCTTCGTCGAGCCAAGGCGAGCGATGCACAATTCGCCGATCAAGTCGCCCTTTCGGGCGCCTCGACCTTATGATCCCAGCAGGCTCTGCGCAGTAATCTCGTCGGTCATCAGACCGTTGATCAGGCGCCCCTTCAGGGCACCCTGGATCGCCGCCAGTTTTTGTTGACCCTTCGCCACGCCGATCACCAATGTCCTGCTGCAAGATGGAATGGGCGCACTCGCGACGCGATCGTTGGTAATGCCCTCAATCAGCTTGCCGTCCTTGTCGAACGTCCACCCGACAATCTCTCCGACCGCGCCTGCCTGGTGCAGGAGCTTCAGTTCGTCCTTCAGGATGAAACCATCAAGGAAAAGAGGCGCCTGAATGCCGACGTCCCCAATGCCGACAAAGGCAACGTCAGCGCGTGCGGCAAGCGACAGTGTCTGGCGGATTACGGGCTGGTTGTGAAGGACCACCCGTTCCTGTCGCGACGAGGCGATAACCGGAACCGGCATCGGAAAGCATTTCGCCGTGATCAGGTCGGCAAGCTTGAAGACCACATTATAGAACCAGACCGAGCCTTCGCGGGTGATATTGCCTGTCAAGGAAACGATCTTGTGCTGGTGTGCTTCCATGGGCACCATTTCCTCGATCGCGGCCTTCAACGTGTGACCGGTACCAATGGCGATCACGGCAGGCTTGTCGCAAGCCAACCGGCGCTCGATTTCGGCAGCCGCTGCCTGGGCAAGGCCGCCGCTCAAACCCTGAGCCTGATCGCCGGACGGAATGACTTCCACGAACTGCAGCGAAAACTTGCTCTTCAGCCTTGCTGCCATACTCATGCAGTGGCCAACCGGATAATCGAGCCGGATCTTGATCAAGCCTTGCGAGACAGCGCGCGATACGAGACGCTGGGCGGTTTGCCGGGAAACGCCGAGCTTCTGTGCGATCTCATCCTGGCTGTGCCCCCCTATGTAATAAAGCCAGCCAGCCTTTGCCGTGAAATCGAGACGGCTGCCATGGTCATCTCGCCTCGCAATCATGTCGCCCGCCTCCCCGCTGGTTCATCCTCATCTGCGTCACGGCCTCGATCGACGTCACGCACCCACCTCGACCGATGGCCGGGCCTGGTGCTGGTTGCCGACTCGTCGCCACAGGACATGCAGCAGCTCTTTGGCACCGAGAACGACCTCCTCGGCTCCTGCCGCAAACAGCGCCTCGCGCCGGCCCGAACGCGGATCGTTTGGCGCCACGAAGCCGATTGCCGGTACACCGGCAGCAACTGCCGCCTGAATACCCGCTGCGCTGTCGTCGATGACGATGCTGCGCGCGCTGCTCGCGTTCATTTTGGACAGGCAGAACCGGATGAGATCCGGCGCGGGCTTTGGGGCGGCGACCATCTCGGCGCTGAATATGTTCGGGGCAAAGCGTGGCCACAGATCGAGAAGGCCCAGGCTCTTTTTGAGGCGTTCGACCGTGCTGTTGGATGCGACGCATTTTGCAACGTCGAGCCCATCGAGAACGGCGCTGATGCCCTCCATCGGCAGAAGGTCGCGGCAGAAGGCAGCAAATATTTCGGCATGCCAACCGGCAAAAACGGTATCGAGGTCGGCGCTGATGCGGCTGGCCAGAATCTGCCGCAAGTCAGCCTCCGACTTTCCGGTAAACTCGACGAGCACCTGGCGCGGCGTCATCTCCATGCCGGCCTGGGTTATGGCATGCGCAAGCGTGCGCGCCGCAATCGGTTCGCTATCGATCAGCACGCCATCGCAATCAAAAATCAGAAGATCCAAATTACTCATAGGTTCGCTATTCAGGTATTCGGTGGTTCGCATGTCTGCGTGCACAGGCCATTGCTGAGGGACCCCAAGTGATCAAGCGGCCGAATGCCGCGATCCGGCGCGCAGCGCCAGGGCCAGGGCTGGATCATCGCTGGTGATCCAGCCGACGCCCTGCCCGAGCCAGTGTTCGATCTCCTCTTCCTCATTCAACACCCAGCAGCAGAGACGATCGCGTGAAACGATCGCGGCAACGTCGTGAAAGGTTGCGGCCAGCAGCGACTTCTCGATGGCAACGAGGCCGGCGACTTCCGCAGCTTTGGCGAAGGTCGCAGCCGCACCCAGCGCCTCGGCGGACTTGGCATTGATCGAGCACAGGCGGCCGATTTCGGGAGCAACCTCTTGGCACCGCGCGAGAACCCCCAGATTGAAGCTTGTCAGCAGGCTGCGCCCGGCAAGCCCGTGACGTCGAATGGCCGCTGCCGCCAGGGCCTCAAGCCCTTCGTAATGCGCTCCATCCGCGTCGGCTTTCAGCTCGACATGAAGCTCGACGGGTCTCGAGGAAGCAAACAGAGCAAGCACCTCGTCAAGGGTCGGGATTGACTCCTGCGATCCTTTGAGGCGGGTCGCCTGATGATCGGAAGGTGACAAAGCCCGGACCTTGCCCGCTTTCTCGGTCGTACGCTCAAGCGTGGCGTCGTGAATGACGACGAGTTCCCCGGCGTCGGTCAAATGCACATCAAATTCGATCGCATCGACAGGGAGTTCCAAGGTCCTTCTGAAACCCTCAATCGAATTTTCGGGCCATTTGTTTCGTGCTCCGCGATGGCCAACGATTTTCGTCATGGGAAATACCTTCCGTAAAGATCAACTGGTCGAAAGTGCCGCCTCCCGGAAGCGACGCTCGTCTGCCAGCAATGTGACAGGCACCGTCACGTCTCGCGGCCAAGGCGACAGGAGTGGAGCATCGACGCACGCCTCTTTTCGAAGCTGGCATCGCGTGGGGCCCTCGGTCTGCGCTTTAGCCGCCTAACGGACAGCGTTAGCGGCACGGTATAGTGAGCGCAGATAACCGTTGCGTGACATCTACCTCCACGGATGAGCAAATGCTCAGTTCCGGGAACAAGGCGTGCTGATCGGGTTCAAAATTTGCGGGTGCGGTTAGCGGCATTGAAGCGGCTTCATGTGCCTGAATGCCAATGGCTGCCGTCGATGCTGAGATATCAGCGAAGCCTTGTCATTCGACATCCTTACGGGAGATGCGAATTCATGACCGGCCAGCCACGCGGTCGCGGATGTATTTTTCCATAAGGGAATCATTCCCGCGCAATCCAATCACGGATGCACGGGAACTCGCCATACGCGCTTTACGCTGCACGGCCCGTCGCCTGCGCAGAACGCAAGCCGACGAAGCCACTCGTCACTGCAGCTTCTCAAGCGTTATCGGCAGGTCGCGAACCCGCTTGCCGGTGGCGTGAAAGACGGCATTGGCGATTGCCGGCGCAACGCCGACAATGCCGACTTCGCCGACACCCTTGCCCCCGAGCACCGAGGCGTTGAGGTCGGGGATGCCAACTGAGATTACCTCGATCGGCGGAATGTCGGCATTGGTCGCAACGAGGTAATCGCCGAGGTTGTTGTTGATGACGCGCCCGTTGCGCGGGTCAACCAGGCCTTCCTCGAGCAGCGCCTGACCGATCCCCATGATGATCCCACCACGCCATTGGCTTTCGGTAAGCTTGGGGTTGTAGATCCTGCCGCAATCGAAGGCCGAGACCATGCGGGAGACACGGACGGTACCGAAATCCTCATCCACCTTGACCTCCACAAAATGCGCGCACCAGCTGTGCATGGCGAACTCGCCCGCAGTCGGCCCCTTGATGCTTGTCATCGTGGTCCAGGCTTTCCGGTGACCTTCCGGCCCCTGCTCTCCATCAGGAAGAGTGTTTCGCCGTGTCTCAACGCTGTCGCGGCCAAGAGCTGTCATCAGCTCCGAGATGGAGACAGAAAGCCCCCCGTCGCGAGGCACTGAAATCCGACCGCTTGCGAGTGTCAACGTATTGGCGCCAGTATCACGGAAAGGAGAGGCACTGTCGTTGAGGGCAAGCTCGATCAGCTCGTCGCGGGCAGCCGATGCTGCCTTGTGGACGGCCCCGGTGATTGCGCCGGCAAGCATCGAGCCGCCAGCAACCGTAGCGCCGGGAAGCGATGAGTCACCAAGCCGGACATTGATGCTTTCGACCGGAACACCGAGCACTTCAGCCGCGGTTTGGGCGAGGATCGTGTAAGTGCCCTGTCCCATGTCGATCGCGCCACTGACGACTTCCACCGAACCATCGGCGAGAATTCGGATCAGTGCCTCGCTCGAAGCGCGCAGGACCGGGAAGGTTCCGCACGCCACCCCCCAGCCGATCAGTTGTCTGCCATCTCGCATCGAGCGTGGCTCGAAGCTGCGGCGTGACCATCCGAACGCCTTGCCGCCCTCGGCAAGCGCCTCGCGCAAGCGGCGGGTCGACCATGGCTTGCCGGACTGTGGGTCCGCCTCGGCGTAGTTCCGCAACCTGAGTTCGACAGGATCGATCCCGACCGCGTAGGCGAGCTCATCCATGGCGCTTTCCAGGCCAAAGGCGCTTGGATTCTTGCCAGGGGCGCGCAAAGCTCCCGGCACAACCGTATTGACAGGTACGATGCTATGCTTCGCGCTGAAATTCTCCACAGCGTACATCAGTGGCGTCGCGGCGTTTGTCTGCTCGGGGAAATCGGCGTAAGTCGCTGTCTCGCTCACACCCCGATGCACGATGGACTGCAGCACGCCATCGGCGTTGGCGCCAAGAGCGATTGTCTGCCTGGTCGCGGCACGGCCACCATAGGCCGTAAAAGTCTGCGGGCGCGCGACAGCGAGCTTTACCGCTCGCCCAAGCTTGCGCGCTGCTGCCGTTGCAACGGCGCCATAGGCATAGGCTGTTGCCTTGGAGCCGAAGCCACCACCGATAAAGGGCGAGACGATACGCACATTTTCGGGGGGCAGTCCGTACCACTCGGCATAGGTGCGGGCCATCCCGTGCGTCCATTGGCTCGGTTCCCAGATGGTCAGCTGATCACCGTCCCATTTGGCAATCAGGCCATGCGGCTCGATCGTCACGTGATATTCGCGTGGCGTTCGATACTGTGCCTCGACACGCACCGCGGAGGCGGCGAGCGCGGTCTCGGCATCGCCCCAGCTCACCGTGAGCGCATCGAGCAGCTTTCCTTCTCCGGCTTCGGGGTCATCGAGATCGACGACCGCCGGCCCTTCCTCGTAGGTGATGTCGACCAACCTTGCCGCTTCGGTTGCCTGCTCCAGTGTTTCCGCGATCACGGCAGCAACCGCCTGACCGTTGAAGCTGACATTGTGCGAAAGGGGATGGTAGGGCTGGTTGTCCGGCCGGTTTCCGTACCAGTCGGAAGCCACCTTCAGGCCGAGATCGACTTCGGGTGTCAGCACCAGTAGCGTGCCTGGAGCGGCCTTTGCCCGCGTCGTGTCGACCTTTACAACCCGACCGGCAGCAATCCGGCTCTGCACCAGGACAGCATAGGCCAAGCCCTCGACTGGCTGTTCCAAAGCATAGGTAGCGCTACCGGTGATCTTCAGCTTTCCATCGAAGCGCGAGAGGCGACCGCCGATCGTACCGTCGGAAGCATCACCACGTTTGTTTCGGGGTTCCATGATGGTCATGCGAGACCTCCCAGATTGAGGATGGCGCGCGCAATGACACGCGGCGCGAGTTCGACCTTGTAGCGATTGGCGCCATGCGCGATGGCGCCATCCATCGCCAGTCGGCTTGCCTTCTCGATGATACCGGCATCGAGGGGCTTCCCAATCAGAGCCTCCTCGACGGCTCGTGCACGCCAGGGCTTGGTGGCAACGCCACCCAACGCGACGCGGATGTCGCGGACCGTGCTGCCGTCTGGCTCCATCTCGAGACCGACGGCAGCGCTTGCGGCTGCGAATTCATAGGACTGGCGGTCCCGGATCTTGAGATAGGTCGAATGTCTGGCGATTGGGGACGCCGGAATGAGGACCGCAACCACCATCTCGCCGCGCTCAAGGATGGTTTCGCGATCGGGTGTGTCGCCGGGAAGCACGAAGAATTCGTCAGCAGTCACCTTTCGGCCCCCGAGGTCGATCGTCGCGTCCAGTGCAACCAGCGCAACGGCGAGATCCCCCGGATAGACAGCAATGCACGCCTCGCTGGTACCCAGCACCGCATGATTACGGGTCACACCCCCGATCGCCGAGCAGCCGGAACCGGGGTTGCGCTTGTTGCAGGCAGAAAACGTCGCAGGGTCACGGAAATAGGGGCACCGCGTACGCTGCAGAAGATTGCCGCCTATCGTCGCCATATTGCGCAACTGAGGAGAAGCCGCCAGCAACAGCGACTGCGAAACGGCCGGATAGTCGGCCCGTATCCCTGGGCTGCGGGCCACATCTTCCATTTTCGCCAGCGCGCCAATGGTAACGCCATCAGCATCCGCCGCAATCTGCGACAGGCCCGAGAGGTGACTGATATCGACGACTGAATTGGGTTCCGCAACACCACATTTTGCCAGGTCGAGAAGCGTCGTGCCGCCGGCAAGCAGCATCGCGCCTGGCTGCGTGGCCTGCTGGCGGGCGTCGTCGAGCGAACCTGCCCGGAAATAGCTGAAGTCCCTCATCACGCCATCTCCGCCGCTTCGCGGACCGCCGCCACGATATGATTATAGGCGCCGCACCGACAGAGATTGCCGGCCATGTATTCCCGGATCTCGTCGTCCGAGCCCGCTCGCCCCTCGCGGATGCAGGCGACGGCCGACATGATCTGGCCCGGCGTGCAATAGCCGCACTGGAAGGCGTCATGTTCCAGGAAGGCGGTCTGTACCGGATGCAGGTCGCCGCTTTCGGCCACAAGTCCTTCGATCGTCGTGATGCTTCGCCCTTCGACCTGGGCGGCGAGCGTGAGACAGGCGAGCACGCGCTTGCCGTCGACGTGGACGGTGCATGCGCCGCACTGCCCCTGGTCGCAGCCTTTCTTCGTGCCAGTAAGGCCAAGTTGCTCACGCAGTGCGTCGAGCAACATCACGCGCGGTTCGACATCGAGATCATGCCGCCGTCCGTTGATGTCCAGGGAAAGATGAACCGTTCGTGTCATGATAAGCTCCTGCTATCGTCACGAGATTGGAGGTAAATCCAGAAAGAGGGTGGCCGCCGGGAATAGGAGCGCTACCTAAACTCACGGGAAGCAAGTCTGGGCACGTTTCGACATGACATCCTGCCCCCTTCTGGATTAAGAGGTAAAAGGCCCTCCTCACAAACGGAGGAGCCTCCGTTTAATCTAGTGACTTGCCGGTTGCCGTCAAGTCCGGAATGCGCTTGGAGCTTATTTTGGCCTCGGCACCGCCGAAGACAGCACAGTCGACACCGCCGCCACTGCGCGCCGACGCCCGTCGCAATCGTGAGAAGCTCGTCGAAGTCGCCGCCGCCGTCTTTGCGGAAGCTGGCGTCGAAACATCGCTGGAAGACATTGCCCGCCGGGCCGGCGTCGGCATTGGAACGCTCTACCGGCATTTTCCAACGCGCGAGCATCTGGTTGAGGTGGTCTATCGGCGGGAACTGGAAAGCCTCGCCGCGGCGGCGGAGGATCTCGCGGCAAGCCACGCGCCTGACGCTGCGCTGGAAGAATGGATGCGCCGCTTTGTAGGCTACATTGCCGCAAAGCGGGGGATGGCAAGCAGCTTGAAAATCCTGATGGACTCCAACGCCTCGCTGTTTGCCGAAGGCAGCGGCATCCTGCGCGGCGCCGTTGAACGGCTCCTGAGAGCGGCAGCCGATCAGGGCTTCATTCGAAACGATATCGACACGAGCGACCTTCTGCACGCCCTTTCGAGCATCTATTCGCTACCGGCATCTGCGGAGTGGCGGGATCGCTCGAACCGGCTGATCGGTCTCTTGATGGATGGGTTGCGGACGAAGAAATAACGCCATCGCCAGGCTTTGCGCCAAGCGGGAGGCGGCGCTCGTGGCGCCGCCCTTTGTTCATGCTGCCCGGACGGTCGCGCCCAGTGGGATTTCGACGTCGATCTCGAGGATCGACATATGCTCGTCGCGATCCATCGTCACGCGAACCCGTTCGCTGTCGACCTGCACGTGTTTGGCAATCACGGCGAGGATCTCCTCGCGCAGCAACGATACGAGATCGGATCCTGCCGAAACGCGCTCATGCGCGAGTAGAATCTGTAGTCGTTCCCGGGCCGCTGGCGCGGTCCTTTGCTTGCCAAAGATGCTGAAGATGCTCATGCAGCGGCCCTCCGTCCGAAGATTTTACCGAAGATGCCCCGCCTTTCTCCCGGAACGACGACTGGAAATTCCTCACCCGCCAGCCTGCGCGCAGCATCGAAATAGGCCATCGCCGGCGCACTGCGGCTATCGGCCAGGGTCACGGGGGCACCAATGTTGGATGCGCGAAGCACATCCGAGCTTTCTGGGATGATGCCGAGAAGTGGGATGGAGAGGATCTCCAGCACGTCATCGACTTTCAGCATGTCACCGCGTTCTGCACGGTTGGGGTCGTAGCGCGTCAGGAGCAGATGTTTTTCCATCCGTTCTCCGCTTTCGGCCTTCGCGGTCTTCGAGTCGAGCAGCCCGATGATGCGGTCGGAATCACGCACTGAAGAGACTTCGGGATTGGTGACGACGACGGCGACGTCGGCGTGGCGCATGGCAAGCGTGGCACCGCGCTCGATCCCGGCCGGACTGTCGCAGATGATCCAGTCGAAATGACGCTTCAGGTCGTTGATAACGCGCTCCACGCCTTCCGCGGTCAGGTTGTCCTTGTCGCGCGTCTGGGATGCCGGCAAAAGGAAGAGCGTCTCAAGTCTCTTGTCACGGATCAGCGCCTGCGAAAGCTTCGCGTCCCCCTGGATGACGTTGATCAGATCGTAAACGACCCTTCGTTCAGCGCCCATGACGAGATCGAGATTGCGCAGGCCGACGTCAAAGTCGACAACAACGACTTTCTCGTTTCTTTGAGCCAAGGCTGCTCCGAGGGCTGCGGTGGATGTGGTCTTGCCCACTCCGCCCTTGCCCGAAGTGACGACGATGACTTTCCCCATCTTTCTCTCCTGTGTGATAGCCAGCTTCGGGCCTAGATAAGTTTCTCTGCCTTGATCGATTCGCCTTCCAGCCAAAGCTGAACGGGCTGTCCGCGAAGGTTCGGCGCAATGTCTTCCGCCATTTTGTAGATGCCATCTATCGCCACCAACTCTGCCTCAAGCTTACGGCAGAAGATTCGCGCCGATGTATTTCCGACGGAGCCCGCCATGGCCCGCCCCCTCAGTGTCCCGTAGATATGAACCGAGCCACCGGCGATGATTTCCGAACCGGAAGCGACGGACCCGATGACCGTGACATCGCCTTCTGGAAAGATCAGCGACTGGCCTGAACGAATCGGCTCACGGATGACGATCGACTGCAGCGCAGGTCGGGCCTCGACGGCTTCGGACTGGGCGGCGCGAACATCGATGACCGGCTCCTGCTGCGGAACCTCGAAGTCCGAAACCGGGCGCCCGCCCTTGAGGGCTGGGGGCATGCCAGGGCCGATCATCGACGGGCGGCAGCCCTCGATCCCCATGATGCTGACGTTGCGCTGCGCCAGCTCGGCAATCAGGCCCTTCAGCTGCGCCCGGTCGATCTGGAGATCGCCGACGTCAAGCACGACCGGTCGCCCCAGGAAGAAGCCGGCGGAGCGCGCGGCAAGATCGTCTAGTCTTACGAGCCAGTCATCGAAGGGAAGATCTGGCGAAAGCATGACCGCCAGAAAAGAGCGGCCCTTGATACGGATCGAGCGAGCGTCAGTTAGCACTTTGGTCATCTATGTTAAGAAATCGTTGACTATTTCTATGTCTGATTTGGTTAACAAATAGTTAATTTCGGGCGCCCAGATCATTAACAGATCGCAAATCCTCTCACCGCAAATCGAAGCCACTAGCCCCTGATGCGCTGACAGCAGGCATCTTGGATCGCCACCCTGGGGTAAGCGAGGATGCCTTCTCATAAAGGGGGGCTGGTGTCGCTGGCAGCGGACGCCAAGAACCTGCCAGGCAATCCCTGAAACAATAAAGGCCCGCTTGGGCGGGCCTTGAGGTCTGGGTCTCGTTCGGTGCCTTAGCGGCCATAAACCAGCCGCTTGATGTCGCCACGGCTGACGCCGATGTCCTTCAGCGCCGAGTCGTCAAGTCTGGAAAGATCTCTGTATGCCTTGCGGAGCTGAAGGAACTCTCCGATCTTGTTGCCGATTTTCATGTCATATCTCCTTGTGCGATGCACAATTGTATAGCGCATTGCTTTATGAATGAGCATTTCGAAAAGCGCATATGAGGCATCTGGAATTTGCAGCCTCGAGATGCAGGTTGCGAAGGAAACTTGCACGATCCCATCGGCGACACGCGGATCTGCCCGACGATTCGATAGGCAGCCACCGGCAATACCGGCAAACTGGAACCTTATCGAGAACGCCGAATTGATGGTGTGAAATATCGCCGTCTGGTGAAATGAATGTTTCACACCACCGTGCCTTTCGCGGAAAACTGAAACGAAATTTCTCCAAGGCTGTACTAACCTCCTCGTGGATCAGAGATTTGGGAGGATCGAAGATGGCACAGGCGACCGCGCTTATAATGCGTGGCAGGAACGCACCCGATGAGGGAATAGACTGGAAGCGCGTTACCTATCTCCTGCATCTCTCGCGCATCCTTGACGAGATGGAAGAAACGCGGCTCGTCCCCGAAAAAAAGATCCTCTATCAGTTTTCCGCCCGCGGCCACGACATGGCGCAGATCATGCTCGGGCTGCAGCTGACGAACCGCCACGATGCTACCTGCGGCTACTATCGGTCACGCCCGCTGCTTTTGTCGCTCGGCGTCGATCCGGCCGATGCGCTCGGCTCGGCGATGGCGCGCGCCGGCGGCTATTCGGACGGTCGCGACATCGGCGTCGTCTTCAACTATCCGAACCGCGACGGCGCCTCTGCCCTGCCGATGTGCGGCGGTGTCGGCGCCCAGTACACCCCGACCGCGGGCTGGGCCCAGGCTATTCACTACCATGCAACGGTCCTGGGGGAGCATGACTACAGTGACGCGATAGCGGTCGTCCTTGGTGGAGATGGCTCGGTCGCATCGAATGGCTTCTGGTCGGCGCTGACAATCGCTACAACGCAGAAGCTGCCGATGTTGTTTTACGTCGAGGATAACGGCTTCGGGATCTCAGTTCCCTCCGACATGCAAACGCCGGGCGGAAACATTGCAGCCAATCTCGCGAGCTGGCGCGGCCTTGCCATCTTTGAAGGTGATGGCTGCGATCCCGCTGACGTGGCTCGCCTCATGCAAAACGCCGTCGGTTTCGTCCGCGAGCAGAGAATGCCCGCTCTCCTGCGGCTGACGGTTCCGCGGCTGGAGGGTCATAGCTTCCAGGACACCCAGTCCTACAAGAGTGAAGAGCTCGTAAAGGCGGAATGGGCCCGCGATCCGCTGCCTCGTCTGCGAGACTACCTGGTTCCCTTGGCAATCAGCGCTGACGAGTGGGAAGCCTGCAGGCTTGAGGCCGGCGACACCGCGGAAAAGGCACGCGCGGAGGCTGAAAGCCGCGCCTTTTCGTCTCCCGAAACCGTCACCCGTCATGTGTTCTTCGACGGGGAAATGCAGTCAATGGGCGGTCAGCACTGCGACGGCTACCAGGCTCCGGAATGCAGCAACGAGGCCGCGCCAGACGGCCAACGTATCAATATGGTCACGGCGATCAGGCGCACACTGGACCACGAATTGGCCACCAACCCACGCGTGGTGCTGTTTGGCGAGGACATTGGCCCGAAGGGCGGCGTTCACGCGGTCACGCTTGGACTCCAGGAGAAATTCGGCAAGGACCGTGTCTTTGACACATCGCTGTCGGAAGAAGGCATTGTCGGTCGCGCCGTCGGGATGGCGCTTGCGGGCCTCGTTCCCGTTCCCGAGATCCAGTTCCGCAAATACGCCGAGCCCGCGACCGAACAGATCAACGATTGCGGTACGATCCGCTGGCGCACCAACAACCGGTTCGCAGCGCCGGTGGTGCTGCGCGTGCCCGGCGGCTTTTTCAAATGTGGGGATCCGTGGCACAGCCAGACGAACGAGGTCGCCTTTATCCATCAACCAGGCTGGCAGGTTGCCGTTCCCTCGAACGCCGAAGACGCCGTCGGGCTGTTGCGAACGGCCCTGCGCGGGAACGATCCGGTGATCTTCTTCGAGCATCGCGCCATGCTCGACCATCCATGGGCCCGTCGCCCCTACCCCGGCGACAACTTCGCGCTTCCCTTTGGCAAGGCACGCTTTACACGCAGGGGCGACGCCATCACGATCGTGACCTGGGGTGCCATGGTTCCACGCTGCGAGGAAGCGGCAGAAGGCATCTCCGCCGATGTCATCGATCTGCGAACATTGATGCCGTGGGACCGCGAGAGCGTCATCTCGTCGGTTCGTCGCACACGGCGCTGCCTTATCGTCCATGAGGACCTTAAGACAGCCGGCTTCGGCGCGGAGATCGCCGCCGTCGTTGCTGACGAGACCTTCCTGGATCTCGACGCCCCGGTCGCACGGTTGACGATGCCTGACATCCCGAGCCCGCACAATCCATCCTTGCTCGAATGGGCACTGCCGTCCGTGGACCGGATCCGGCAGAAGATCACCGCCTTGGTGGAGTACTAGATCATGGTCGATTTCGCCGAAGTCCTCGTTCCCGTCGAACAGGAAGGAACGAAGACGGTCGTCCGCAACTGGCTGAAGCAACCGGGTGAGACTGTCGCGCTGGATGATCCCCTCGTCGAGCTTGAGACGGACAAGGTGACGCAGGAGATTTCCGCACCCGCGGCCGGAATACTTGACGAGATCGTCATGGCGTCGGGCACGGATGCGACGCCTGGCGCGGTTCTCGGCCGTATCCGCCTCAAAGCCGCCGCCGCTGGTGATGACCATACGCGCGATATTCCACCCTTACCGTCCCGCGAGACAAGCAATGCTGCCGGGGACCGGTTCTCGCCAGCGGTTCGCAGCGCCGGCGCACAATATGGCATCGACCCGGCTGCGGTGCTTGGCACCGGCAGGGACGGACGTGTCACGCGTTTGGATATGGATGCCGCGTTCGAAAAAAAACAGCGACGCGACGGGGTACCGTCGTCCCTGAACACGCCGACCGGCTCCGGGCCGGCCACTCTCGCCCGCGATCAGATCAGTCACGGGTCGCGTATGGTCGCCCATACGCCCATGCGGCTTTCCATCGCCCGGCACATGCTGGAGTCGCTTACGGCTGCCCCCCATGTCACGTCGATCTTCGAGGCCGATTTCACGGCAGTCATCAGGCATCGCGAAAGGAACAAGGCGGCAATGGCCGCCGATGGCATCAATCTCTCCTATACGGCCTATATCATCGTCGCTTGCGTCGTGGCGATGCGGGCAGTACCGGAGATCAACAGCCGCTGGCATGAGGATCATCTGGAGGTCTTCGACGATATCAACATCGGCGTCGGCATGGCCCTCGGCGACAGGGGCCTGGTCGTCCCGGTGATCCAGCAAGCGCAGAGCCTCGCGTTACCCGATGTCGCCGCCAGACTTCAAGACCTGACCAATCGCGGGCGTTCCGGTGGCCTGACCAACGCCGACATGCGCGGCGGCACCTTCACCATCTCAAACCATGGCGTGTCTGGCTCGCTGGTCGCTACGCCCATCGTCATCAATCAGCCGCAGTCGGCAATTCTTGGCGTCGGAAAAATGGAGAAGCGCGTCGTCGTACGAGAGATCGACGGCGTCGACACCATCCAGATTCGGCCGATGGCCTATGTCTCGCTAACGATCGACCATCGCGCGCTGGACGCCCACCAGACAAATGCCTGGTTGACGTCTTTCGTCCAGACCCTCGAGGGCTGGCGGGAATAGCGCGGGCGGCTCGCAAATAGCCGCGCGCTGCGAGTTCGACTGGCGTCCGCCACTTATCACCCAGACGGCACCGTTGCATGCACGCATCCACAATCGCGCGAGTGTGCATAACGGCGTCCTATGGTAGCGTTTTCATTGACTACAACGCGGCATGCGCTAGCTTTGACAAAAGCTGATTCAGTACTGGTGGGATAGCTAGGCCGTGCTCCCTGATCCAATATGGAGACCGAATTGCCGGACGATGAACGATCTCGCCTCTCCCCCCCACACCCTGATGGCGGCAAGCGCGACGATAGCAAGACCGTGCAGGTGGAACGCCGTCGCTTTCCTCGCGACACCAAACCAACGGACGAGCACCCTGCGCCTCCTCCGGCATTGAAACCCCTGCGATTTTCCACGCGAGACCTTGAGCCGGCACAGCAATTTTTCGCCTGGCAGTCTTATGTCGCGCCGCTTGTCGATATCAGGCGCCCGGATAGCATTCCCACGGATACGGGTTTTGTGGCCGACCATGCAGTCTGGAACCTCGGCGGCATGCTTGTCGTTCAGCAAAGCACGCCCGCCCATAGCTATATGCGTTCGGAAGCGAAGGTTCGATCAAGCCCGATCGATCACTGGCATATCTCTGTATTGCGCGGCGGCCGAACATGGACGGAAGTTGGCGGACACGTTTCCGAGGGAGAGCCTGGAAATGTCGAATTGCGTAGTTTGGGGCATCCCTTTCGTGGTCGATCGACGGACGCCCAAACCCTGTCCCTCTACCTGCCTCGCGAATTGCTCCATCCCGCCTCCGCTGTCGAAATCAAGAACAACATCGCGCTCGTCGGAACACGCGCCAAACTGCTGATCGACTATCTGGATGGCGTCGAGACGAAGCTGGCCCTGCTTGCTGAGGCGGATCTTTCTCACGTGGTACAGACCGTCCGCGATCTGATCCTGGCCTGTGTTTCATCATCGTCAGCACATGTCTCGTCGCCTGAACAAAGCAGCGGCTTGCCACTGAAGGAACGCGTCCACCGCTTCGTCCAGCACAATCTGATGTCACCCGACCTGACGACCGACCGTTTGTGCCGGGAACTGGGCGTCTCCCGCACGCGGCTCTACCAGGCGTTCGAGACAGACGGCGGTGTGCATCACTATATCCAGCGGCGCCGGCTCTTGTCCGCGCACGCCGCATTGAGCGATACCTCCAACCGGCAACAAATCGCCGATATCGCCTTCGCGGCTGGCTTTTCCTCAGCCGCACATTTCAGCCGCGCCTTCAGCAAGGAATTCGGCTACAGCCCGCGTGAGGCGAGGACTTCGGGCATGCCGTCCAATATTGGCTATTCCGTCGAGCCGGTAGCCGAGGCTGAGAGTGGTCAGTCCTTCGACACTTGGCTGAGAACGCTTGGGCACAACCGTCGAGCCTGAACGCGGTCATTGTGCTAACGCCTTGCGTCGGTCGCCTCCCCGTTCGCGCTGAATGCCCGCCACCGCAAGTTCCCGCGTTTTTGGGTCATGCCTCTTGCAAGGCGAGCACCCACGGCTGTGCCAATATCGCTCAACAGCGAGAGCACCTGAGCCGTCCCTGGAGCCGCAGAAATGTACGCTGCTGCAAGTTTCCGGATGCGTAGCTAACGACAAGATCCCAGTAACCCCTTAATAAAGAAGCATAATCGCAGTGCAGGCAGTGAGACGGAACGCACAAGGAAATGCGCCCGTCATCAGATGGGGCAACTTTCAGGGGCATATCATGGAACCGACCAACCCTACGATCCAGATCAGCAACCCTCAATATTCTACGAGTGATCCGTACCGCGTCGTCGAGCGTGAGGAAGTCCTTGCACAGGCTTTTCGAGCTTTCGTGCAACGAGCCGTTGCTGCGGGATGGAAGGAAACCGAGGTCGCTCTGACGTTGGCCGATATCGCCGACGATTACGTAATGGCTCTCGCGCGAAGGGTTAAGGCGAACTAGCATCGAGTAACTTTCGCGTGCAGCACCACCTGAACGCGAAATGCCAGCATCTCTTCAGCGTGTCCGGGGCCCACCGCTTTGCACTAATGCAAGCGGTGGGCCTCGGTCGTTGAGCCGACGTTACGCGTTCCTGACGGCTTGTCAAACTCGCTTGGCGCCACAATCCATCAGTTTCGTTTCAAAGGCTTCAGCCTGCTTTGGCAATATTCCTGGCTGCCCGTCAGTCCTCGGGGCAGAACCGGGATCGACAATTGAGCTCCATCATTTGCTTTACTGATGCGACGCTGTACAGTCGCGAGCGGACCGATTGGCTGCGGCTCATCAATCACGAGCGCCCGCATAGAAGGAGGAATGATGTTTCATCATGTTTCTATCGGCGTGTCCGATCTCCAGCGTGCACGAAAATTCTACGACGCAGCACTTGAGCCGCTGGGCTATACGAGGCTTTCAACGAGTGACGGATGGCTGGGCTACGGTGCTGAACAGCCCCAGCTCTGGATAAAGCTCGCCGAGCGGCCTGTCGTTCCCGACATGGAGTCGGGACTGCACTTCTGTTTTGTTGCCCCCAACGAGGAAGGCGTCAGAGCCTTCCACACAAACGCAATGTCGGGCGGCGGGACGGACAACGGAGAACCGGGAATACGCCCCGAGTACGGATCGTTCTATTACGCAGCATTTGTCATCGATCCGGACGGCTATCGCCTGGAAGCGTTTTTCCGCCGTCCTGAGTGAAGGCCCGCAGCGCGGGCCGTCTTGAACCATCCCGATCGCAGGGCAACCGCATGTCGCAACACCTTGAGCCCGCCTCCTCTCATCCGCCTTCGGCGGTGATCTGGGTGGGCTTCATTGCGATGTGCATCGGGATGTTCATGGGGATCCTGGACATCCAGGTGGTCGCGACATCCCTGCCTACAATTCAGCAGGCCATCAATATCGATCCTGACCAGATGAGCTGGATCCAGACCGTCTATCTGATCGCAGAGGTGATCGCGATACCGTTGACCGGCTTGCTGACGCGTGTCCTGACGATGAGATGGCTGTTCGTCGCCTCCATAGGCTTGTTTGTCGTCGCTTCCACTGGCTGTGCGGCAAGCAACGACTTTGGCGAACTGGTTGCCTGGAGGGTCGTTCAGGGCTTTTCCGGTGGAACGCTGATCCCGGCGGTTTTTTCGGCCGTTTTCATCCTCTTTCCCAATAAGCGGCAGGCACTCGCCACGACAATCGCTGGCGTGCTGGCTGTCTTGGCACCGACGGTTGGGCCGATCATCGGCGGCTGGCTGACGTCAACCTATTCGTGGCATTGGCTGTTCCTCATCAATATCGTTCCCGGCATTGTCTCGGCGCTGGTGGCGTGGCAGTTCCTGCCCCGGCAGAAGGGCGACGTGTCCGAACTGCGGCACCTCGATGGTCTGTCGCTCCTTATGATGGCGCTGGCGCTGGCGAGCCTGGAACTGGGATTGAAGGAGGCGCCGACGAGCGGTTGGATCTCGCCTTACGTCCTGAGCTTGCTAGCATTCAGCCTGGTATCGGGGTCCGCATTTGCATCCCGGTCGCTGCGCAGAACGCGTCCCATCGTCGACCTGCATCATTTCCGAGATCGGAATTTCCTGGTCGGATCCGCGCTCAGCTTCGTGCTCGGGATCGGCCTGTTCGGCTCGGTCTATCTCATGCCGGTGTTCCTTGCCTTCGTCAGGGGGCACAATGCCCTGGAAATCGGGATGACGATGCTGGTCACAGGCATAACGCAGCTGTTCACCGCACCGATCGCCGTTGCGCTGGAAAAGCGGACAGATCCGCGTCTGCTTTCGGCCGCAGGCTTCGGGTTGTTTGCGATCGGACTAGGGATGAGCGCATTCCATGATCCGCGCTCCGACTTCGATGCCATGTTCTGGCCGCAGGTCGTGCGCGGTGCCGCGATCATGTTCTGCCTTCTGCCGCCGACACGCCTCGCCCTCGGAACCTTGCCGGCATCGCGGGTGCCAGACGCAAGCGGCCTCTTCAATCTGATGCGCAATCTGGGCGGGGCGATCGGCATCGCCATGATCGATACGATCATCTACACGAGGTCGGAGCCGCTTGGGCAGAGACTATGGGATCAACTGCGGGCCGGCGACGCAGCCACGGCGGCGTTTATCGGGGCTCCGGCGGGAACGATCAACGGGAGCACCGGCGACTTCACACCGGACACGATCGCTGCGCTGGATCCGCTCGTACAGACAGCAGCAAGCGTCCAGGCGATCAACCAGGCTTGGCTGATCGTCGCCATACTGACAGGCTGCGCGCTACTCTTCCTGCCTTTTGCAAGACGGCTGACCGCATCGCAGCAGTAGCGGCCGCTCATTCGGTGTTCGTCAGTCTCAAAGGATGAACAGAGCGTTCAATCGTCTTTTCGTGGCAGACGCTGCTCCGCATGTTATGCCCATCAAAAATTCCCACGGCAAACCGCGATATCCAACGGGTAAAATCATGAAGAAAATCGGCTTTCTCTCCTTCGGCCACTGGGCGCCCTCGCCTCAATCAAAAACCCGCTCCGCGGGTGACGCGCTGCTCCAATCCATCGATCTTGCCGTTGCTGCTGAAGAACTCGGTGCGGATGGCGCGTATTTCCGCGTCCACCACTTTGCGCGGCAGCTGGCGTCGCCTTTTCCGCTCCTGGCGGCAGTCGGTGCGAAGACGAAGACCATAGAGACCGGCACCGCGGTCATCGACATGCGTTACGAGAACCCTCTCTACATGGCCGAGGACGCCGGTGCTGCCGATCTCATTGCCGGTGGCCGCCTGCAACTGGGGATCAGCCGCGGCTCTCCGGAGCAGGTCATCGATGGCTGGCGCTATTTCGGCTACCAGCCACAAGATGGTTCGAGCGATGCAGACATGGGCCGTGGCCATGCCGAGGTGTTCCTGGAAGCACTTAAAGGCGAAGGTTTTGCCCAACCGAACCCGCGTCCGATGTTTCCTAACCCGCCCGGCCTGCTGCGCCTTGAACCCTATTCGGAAGGATTGCGCGAGCGCATCTGGTGGGGCGCGGGGTCCAATGCAACTGCAATCTGGGCAGCCAAGCTCGGCATGAACCTGCAGAGTTCGACGCTGAAGGATGACGAAACCGGCGAACCCTTCCATGTCCAGCAGGCCGCACAAATCCGCGCCTACAGGGAGGCATGGAAGGCAGCCGGCCATACTCGCACCCCACGCGTATCAGTCAGCCGCAGCATCTTCGCACTTGTCGACGATCGCGACCGCGCCTACTTCGGCCGCGGCGGCAAGGAACAGGATTCGATCGGCTATATCGACGAAAACACCAAGGCGATCTTTGGTCGCTCCTATGCGGCCGAACCTGAGGCGCTGGTCAAGCAGCTCTCCGAAGACGAAGCCATTGCCGAAGCCGACACCCTGTTGTTGACAGTCCCCAATCAACTCGGCGTCGAATACAACGCTCATGTGATCGAGGCGATCCTCAAATATGTGGCACCAGCACTTGGCTGGCGTTAAGTCGGGCCCAGCATTGCTTGCTCGAGCGCTTACTCGATGCTGACCTGAATGCTCGCGCTCGCCCTATTGTTTGAGGGCGAGCGCGCTGCGTCCACTTGTGGTATCGGCAATCAAACGGGCAATCTCGTCCGACCGTGCTTGCGGAAAGCTCACCGTGATCTCCGCGCCAGCCTCGAAGAAAGCCTCGCTGAGGACGTGCACCCCCTCGAAGGCGGCGAGCCTTGCCCTGAGGATCGCAAGGTCGGAAAATCCGGCGCGGATCGTTCCTTCCAAAGTTGGAACGAGTTCGATGAGTTCGCCGGACCGGAGGCAGGCGGCCGCCGTACCGCCATAGGCGCGGATCAAACCACCGGTACCAAGAAGCACACCTCCGAACCAGCGCGTCACGATGACAATGACCTTGTCGAGTGATTGGCCATCGATCGCCTGCAGTATGGGTTTTCCTGCTGTTCCGCTTGGCTCGCCGTCATCGCTGAAACGGTAGGTCTGGCCGATGCGCCAAGCCCAACAATTATGGTTGGCATCGCCATGGCTGCGTACGGCAAGCGCCTCCTTCGCGTCGAGCTCGCTGGCGATCGGAACACCAATCGCCAGAAACCGGCTCTTCTTCACGATTTGCTCAAGGGCTACAGGGCGTTCCAGCGAATACATGAAAGCTGTATAGGGCAGCGCGAAGGCCGAGCGAAGACGAATTCTATCCGCCGATGGTCGGATATGGCGGCGGAGAGTGTCTTCACGCAGCGCCGCGCAGCCTTACTATTGAGAGGGTATCGAGATACGACCCTTCATGTTCGGATGAAAGCGACAATAGTAATCAACCGACGTGGTCGCCTTCAGCACGGCACTTGCGGATTTCCCGGGAGGAATGACCACCTCCCAGTCACCCTTCACGGTCGCCGTATGGGCAAGAATATCCTTGTTGATCCATTCGATCGTGTCGCCTGGCCTTGCGCTGATCTCAGCGGGCGAAAACATCATCTTTTCGATTGTTACAGTGACTGTTTCCGCCCGCACCGGAACGACACCGATGGTCAACGCAGATACCGCAACGATCCACAGATGCCGTCTCAGCATGCTGGTATCTCCTATTTAAGCTCGCCAGCGACATGCTCGGCATGCTGCTGATGGCCCTGGAAGACCTTGAGGCCGGTTTGGAGCAACTCCTTGAGCTCCGCGTTGCTCGCCGACGGGATCAATAGCGTCTCAAGCGCGCCATTGACCTGTTTGTGATAGGCGACCTCGTTGTCGACATAGGCCTTGTCGAAGCTCGCCCCGCTGAGTTTGGCAAGTTTTGCTCGCTCATCGGTTGCAGCCTTGGTCAACGTCTTGCTCGTTTCGTTGTCCTCCGGTGTAACCTTGAGCTTCTTGACCAGTGCAAGAGCCTGCTTGTTCACGGCCTCATGGTCTCGCACCATGTCCTCCGCGAAGGCGACAACATCCTTGTTCTTGGATTTCGAGATCGCAAGTTTTGCGGCCTCGATATCGATAGTGCCGGCCGTATAGGCGATATGCGCGATCTGCGGGTCCGTCGGCTTGTCCGCTGCCCATGCGGGTGGCACAAGTCCGAACAGGCAAAGCGCGGTCAGGGTCGCAATCTGTCGAGTCTGCATAGGAACCTCCTTCGCCCGAACCGGCAAGGCCGGGCATTGTTTTTCTGGAACAGACATTGGATGTCAACCCGACGAGAAGGTTCCCGGAATCAGTCGAGAAAACCGAGACGGCTCATCACCGCCGTCGTCAGGCGTTCGCAACGACGGCCCGCGAAGGGAAATGCGGAAAGGAGCACGGGACCGATCTGCTCGTCGAGGCGCTCCCTTACCAGGCGCCTGGCGCGATGCAGCCGGCTCTTGACGGTCTCGGCCCGCAGGCCGAGCAACGCCGCGGTCTCATCCACATTCAGCCCCTCGATCACTCTTGCGACAAAGACGGTTCGGTAGATATCCGGCAGGGCGTCGGTCGCCTGCTCGACCAATTGCAGAATTTGCCGCTGTGCCATGGTGCGCTCCGGGTCGCCGGTGTTGTCGACTGGAAATCGGAGGATCATCGCTCCGCTGTTTTCGTCGGCAGAACGCGCGACGCCCGCCGCCCGCCGTTTCTTGCGCAGACGTCCGAGAGCTTCGTTGATTACGATGCGCGAAAGCCAGGTCCCGAGCGAGGACTCTCCTCGGAAACGATCGAGATGCGCAAATCCGAGCACATAGGCCTCCTGAACAACGTCCTCCGCCTCGCTGTCATTGCGAACAATGCTTCTTGCCAGACGGTAGAGCCTCTGATTGTGGGCCTTCATGATCGCGCAAAAAGCGTGGCGATCGCGGGCGACCGCGCGGCGCGCCAGCTCGACATCGGCGAGCGTATCGAGTGCTTCGGCCCCATCTGCTTGAATCTGCGACATCGTCATCTCTTTCATGTCACCGCCTTGGCATTGATATAGATGGAGCTCGACGGCAAAGGTTCCCGAAAAATGCGCGCCGGTGTTGAAAACCTCCAACCATTTTCGAGATTGCGCCTCGGCACTGTCCGCGACCCTTTTACCACAACGCGTTTGACAGGGCGGAAGAGGATGGCGACATTGTCGTAAGGCTTGGCCGAGGCGGCCGCGGAGATGCGGAACGGCACAATTTCTCGATGGGATGGACAACATGAACCTCAAGGACCCCACACTCTTTCGGCAGGCAGCCCTGATCGGCGACAGATGGATCGAGGCCGATCCGGCGAATGCGATCGAAGTCAACAATCCGGCGACCGGTGAAGTCATCGGCCGCGTGCCCAAGCTGGGAGCGCCCGAGACAAAAGCCGCGATCGAGGCCGCTCGCGTTGCCCAAAAGGGCTGGGCGGCGCGCACCGCCAAGGAACGCTCGGGCATTCTTCGCAAATGGTTCGAGCTGATGATCGAAAACAAGGACGATCTCGGCCGTATCCTGACGCTTGAACAGGGCAAACCGGTTGCCGAAGCGACCGGCGAGATCGTCTATGGCGCAAGCTTCGTCGAATGGTTCGCGGAGGAAGGGCGGCGGGTCTATGGCGATCTGGTTCCCGGCCACCAACCCGACAAGCGCATCATGGTGATGAAGCAGCCGATCGGCGTGGTTGCCGCGATCACCCCCTGGAATTTCCCGAACGCCATGATCACGCGAAAAGCGGGGCCTGCCTTTGCTGCCGGTTGCGCCATGGTGCTGAAGCCGGCCAGCCAGACGCCCTTCTCGGCCATTGCAATTGCCGTGCTTGCGCAACGCGCCGGGCTTCCGAATGGCCTGTTTTCGGTTGTCACCGGCTCGGCACGCGAGATTGGCGCCGAAATGACCGCCAATCCGACTGTCCGCAAATTGACCTTTACCGGTTCCACGGAAATCGGCGCCGAGCTCTACAAGCAGAGTGCTCCGACAATCAAGAAGCTTGGCCTGGAACTCGGCGGCAATGCACCCTTCATCGTCTTTGACGACGCTGATCTTGATGCCGCCGTTGAAGGTGCGCTGATCGCCAAGTTCCGCAACAATGGCCAGACTTGCGTGTGCGCAAACCGGTTATACGTGCAGGAAGGTGTCTATGATGCTTTCTCACAGAAGCTTGCGGCAGCCGTCGGCAAATTGAAGACCGGCAATGGCTTCGACGAGGGTGTCATTCTGGGACCGCTGATCGACCAGCCAGCGCTGGAGAAGGTCGAGGAACACGTTGCCGATGCGCTCGCCAAGGGAGCGAGCGTCGTACAGGGCGGAAAGCGCCACGTGCTCGGCGGCACTTTCTACGAGGCGACCGTGCTTTCAAATGTCACGAGGGAGATGGCCGTTGCCCGCGAAGAAACCTTCGGGCCGGTGGCGCCGCTGTTCCGCTTCAAGGATGAGGCTGATGTCATCCAGCAGGCAAACGATACCGAGTTTGGCCTGGCCTCGTACTTCTACGCGAAGGATCTGGCTCGCGTTTTCCGCGTCGCCGAGGCCCTCGAATACGGCATGGTTGGTGTCAACACAGGATTGATCTCGACGGCGGAAGCTCCCTTCGGCGGCGTCAAACTCTCCGGCCTTGGCCGTGAGGGTTCCAAATACGGGATAGAAGAATTTATGGAAATTAAATACGTCTGCCTCGGCGGCATCAGCTAGCGCCCGACGGGCGCCAGCTCGCAATTTCCTTTACCGCTTCTTCGCCATGGACGGCACGGGTTCTGGAGCAGCCGTCCACCGGCGCATGATCGCTCAGCGCTGCGATTTTGTTCGCCGACATAGCATTGGCTCGGGATGAAATGCGCTGTTCATAGCGATAGCGTGATTACCTTAGCCATGGTTATTGCACGTCTTTCGTGCCATATTAGCAATCAGCACAGTTCAACATTTGAGTCGCAATCTGGCGCAAGAATGGAGACGATGAGATGCTACATGGCCTACTCGAGCCAAATTCGAATTCCTGTAAGTATTTGAAGGAACGAATGCTAGTTTGTGCCGTTGTCTCAATGAGCGCGCCGACGGGGCGGCAATCCCGCCTCAACCGACAGGCCGCGGGAGAGCATCATGCAAAAAGGTGAAAGTGACGTCTTTGATCTTTTCTCGGAGATTTACACAAGCGCCGCGCAAGAAGAACTAAGTCTACAGGAATACCTGCTTGCCTGCCGCGATGACAAAAGCCTTTATGCGACCGCGCAAGAGCGAATGGTCGAAGCGATCGGCGAGCCGACATTAATCGATACGAGCGCCGATGAGCGGCTAGGGCGGATTTTCGCCAACCGCACAGTCAAGATTTACCCGTCCTTCGCCGACTTCTATGGAATGGAAGATACAATCGAGCGGATTGTCGGCTACTTCAGATACGCCGCGCAAGGGCTCGAGGAGCGAAAGCAGATCCTCTATCTGCTCGGTCCAGTGGGAGGCGGCAAATCGTCGCTCGCCGAGCGCCTGAAGAGACTGATGGAGCAGCGCCCGATCTACACTTTGGCCGTCAATGGCAAGGTCAGCCCCGTCTTCGAATCCCCTCTCGGCCTGTTCCACCCGGAACGGATGGCGGGTCTCTTGGAAGACAAGTACGGGATTGCGCCGCGAAGGCTGACGGGCCTTATCTCGCCCTGGGCGACGAAACGGCTCGACGAGATCGGCGGCGACATTTCGAAATTCAGCGTGGTTAAACTGACGCCCTCGCGTCTGCGACAAATAGCAATTGCGAAGACGGAGCCGGGTGACGAAAACAATCAGGACGTGTCCGCACTCGTCGGCAAAGTGGACATCCGTCAACTTGAAAACTTCAGTCAGGCCGATCCTGATGCCTACTCCTACAGTGGCGGGCTGAACAGAACGACGCAGGGGCTTCTCGAGTTCGTCGAAATGTTCAAGGCCCCGATCAAGGTGCTGCATCCCCTGCTGACCGCCACCCAGGAGGGGAGCTATAATGGTACGGAGAACTTCGGCGCCTTCCCCTTCCAGGGCATTGTCGTTGCTCACTCCAACGAGTCCGAGTGGCTGCAATTCAAGAACAACAAGAACAACGAGGCATTCCTCGACCGCATTCTCGTGGTCAAGGTGCCCTATTGCCTGAGGGTCACCGAAGAACGGCAAATCTACGAAAAGCTGCTTCGTGAAAGCGAGCTGGCAAAGAGCCCATGCGCCCCTGAAGTGCTCGAGAATCTTAGCCGGTTCACCGTTGCGACACGCCTCCATGTTCATGAGAATTCACCGCTCTACACGAAGATGCGCGTCTACGACGGCGAAAACCTGAAGGACACCGATCCCAAGGCCAAGTCGGTGCAGGAGTATCGTGACGCCGCCGGTGTGGATGAGGGCATGACTGGTGTCAGCACCCGTTTTGCCTTCAAGGTGCTGTCGGAAACCTTCAACTACGATACAAAGGAGGTCGCCGCCGACCCGGTCCACCTGATGTACATCTTGGAGCAGGCAATTCGGCGCGAACAATTCCCGAAGGAAACGGAGGCGCGCTACCTGGATTTCATCAAGTCCGAGCTTGCAGCACGCTATGCCGAATTCATCGGTCATGAAATCCAGAAAGCCTATCTGGAATCCTACAGCGAGTATGGACAAAACCTGTTCGACCGGTACATCGCCTATGCCGATGCCTGGCTGGAAGACCAGGATTTCAAGGACTACGACACAGGCCAGATCCTCAACCGCGAAATTCTCGACAGCGAGTTGTCGCAAATCGAGAAGCCGGCGGGCATTGCCAACCCCAAGGACTTCCGAAATGAGGTTGTGAAGTTCACCCTGCGTGCCCGCGCCAAGAACCATGGGCGCAACCCGTCATGGACGAGCTATGAAAAGCTTCGCGAAGTGATCGAGAAGCGCATGTTTGGTCAGGTCGAAGACCTCCTGCCCGTCATCAGCTTCGGCTCCAAGAAGGACAGCTCAACGGAAAAGCAGCACGCGGAATTCGTCGAGCGCATGACGGAACGCGGCTATACTGTTCGCCAGGTCCGGCGGCTCGTCGATTGGTATATGCGGGTCAATAAGGCCGGCTGACGATGCCGAACCGGGGGATTGGCAGATGGCGAATTTTATCGACCGCCGGCTCAACCCGAAGGATAAGAGCCTCGGCAACCGGCAGCGTTTCCTGAACCGCGCCCGCGAGGAGCTCAAGCGGGCGATCAAGGAGCAGGTCAAATCGGACAGGATTGCCGACGTGGACGCCGCCCATGGCGTTCCGATGCCGAAACGCGGCGCCGGCGAGCCGACTTTTCAGCCTGCCTCCGGCAGTGGAGCGCGCGAGTATATTCTGCCCGGAAACAAGGAATATATGGCGGGCGACAAGCTTTCACGACCGCAAGGCGGTGCCGGCGGAAGTGGCAAGGGCGCCGGCCGCGGCGAGAGCGAGGATGACTTTCAGTTCATCCTGTCCCGCGACGAGGTTCTCGACCTTTTCTTCGAGGATCTGGAACTGCCCGACATGGTCAAGTTGAACCTGAAGGAGACGGTGACCTACAAGCCTCACCGCGTCGGCTTCAGCACGGCCGGCACCCCCACGAACATCAATGTCGGGCGGACGATGCGCAACAGCTTCGGCCGCCGGATCGCGCTACAGCGCCCGAGCGAAGCGGCGGTGAAGGCGCTTGCGGAGCAGATCGCCACCTTGGAGGCCGAACCGAACCTGTCGGCACAGGAGCGGCGTCGCCTGCAGGCATTGCGCGAGGAGCTCGAGCAATTGGAACGCAGGCGTCGACGCATCTCCTATGTCGATCCGGTTGATATTCGCTTCAACCGTTTCGAGCGCCAGCCGCTTCCCAATGCCAGCGCGGTGATGTTCTGCCTGATGGACGTGTCGGCCTCGATGGGCGAACGCGAAAAAGACCTCGCGAAACGCTTCTTCGTGCTGCTCCACCTCTTCCTGACCCGCCGTTACGAGCGGATCGATATCGTTTTCATCCGTCATACCGACGAGGCGCGCGAGGTCGACGAGGAGACGTTCTTCTACAGCAAGCAGAGCGGCGGCACGGTCGTTTCCACTGCCCTCGAGGAAATGCTTCGTGTCATCGAGGAACGCTATCCGGCACATCTGTGGAACATCTACGCCGCTCAAGCGTCCGACGGCGACAACATCAGCGGAGATTCCGAACGGTGCGCGGCGCTGCTTCGCGACCACCTGATGCGCCTGTGCCAATATTATGCCTATGTCGAGATCATCGATGAGCGTGAAACCGAAATCTTTGGAGCGACCGACAACGGCACGTCGCTGTGGCGTGCCTATCGCACGGTCGACGGCGAAGTGCCTAACTTCCAGATGACGCGGATCTCCAGACCGGCGGACATCTACCCCGTGTTCCGCAAGCTCTTTACCCGACAGCCTGCCATGCGCACGCGTAAGTAAGGGACGACCGAATGGCGAGACGCTCGAGTTCAGGCCTGCTGTTTGATGGTTCCGACTGGAATTTCACCACCCTTTCGCGCGCCTACGATGCGATAGAGACGGTTGCGCTCGATGAGATGGGACTGGACGTCTATCCCAACCAGTTGGAGATCATTTCCTCCGAGCAGATGCTCGATGCCTATTCGTCGGTTGGCATGCCGCTGATGTATCAGCACTGGTCCTTCGGCAAGCGCTTCATCTTCGAGGATCACTTGTATCGGAAGGGACAGCGCGGCCTCGCCTACGAGTTGGTCATCAACTCCAACCCCTGCATCACCTATCTCATGGAAGAAAACACCATGGCGATGCAGGCGTTGGTGACCGCGCATGCAGCCTTCGGCCACAATCATTTTTTCAAGAACAACTACTTGTTCCGCCAGTGGACGGACGCCGGCTCCATCCTGAGTTATATGGACTTCGCCAAGAAATACATCGCCAAGTGCGAGGAGCGGCATGGATTGAGCGCGGTGGAGGCGATCCTCGATTCAGCGCACGCCCTGATGGACCAGGGCGTCTTCCGCTACCGGCGCCCGCCCCGCCTTTCCTCCGAAAAAGTCAGAGAACGCGCCCGAGAGCGATTGGAATATGAAGAGCAGACCTACAGCGATCTGTGGCGCACGCTGCCGCTGGCAACGGAAAACCGCAATCCGGAAGAGGCCGAACGCGACGCGTCCGAACGCAAGAAGGTTCTCAATCTTCCGGAGGAGAACCTGCTCTACTTCCTGGAAAAGCACAGCCTGATCCTCGATCCCTGGCAGCGCGAACTTCTCAGGATCGTGCGCGTCATTGCGCAATATTTCTATCCACAGCGCCAAACCAAGGTGATGAACGAGGGCTGCGCGACCTTCGTTCACTACACGATCATCAACCGCCTCTTCGATCAGGGCCGGATCAGCGAAGGGGCGATGCTGGAATTGCTGAAAAGCCACTCCAACGTCGTTTTCCAACCGGCCTTCGATGATTCGCGCTTCCCGGGCATCAACCCTTACGCACTGGGATTCGCGATGATGCAGGACATCGAGCGCATCTGCATGGAACCGACGGCGGAAGATCGCGACTGGTTTCCGTCGTTTGCCGGCAACGGCGATTGGCAGGGGACGCTGCTCGACGCCTGGGCGAACCACCGCGACGAGTCCTTCATGCTCCAATATCTGAGCCCGGCGATGATCCGCAAGTTCCGGCTGTTCCTGCTCTCCGATCGCGCCACCGACAGCTATTGCGAAGTATCCGCAATCCATAATGAGCGCGGCTATTCCAGGATCCGCTCGGCGCTGGCCCACAGTTACGACGTCGGGGCCAGACAGCCCGATATCCAGGTTATCGACGTGGACTTGCTAGGTGACCGGCAACTTCGGCTACAGCATAATGTGAAGAACGGCATCCTCCTGGAAGAGAGAACCCGTGATGCCACGCTCGGCCATATTCGCCACCTCTGGGGTTACGACGTGAGCCTGAGTGGTGTCGATGCTGGAACGGGCGCGGCGCTCTACGAGTGTTCGACGGCGCAACTCTGAAGCCAGCTGGGAACCGTGGGAGCCATGCGGCTTACGGTCATCGAAAGCGCTTGCCCACCGGATCGAACGCGTGTTAGCCGACTTCCTTTACGACGGCTCCCTTGTGTGCGTCCCGGGAAGCATGGTGCCGTCCATGACGGACTTCCTGGCATCGTCTGGCCGGCCGACGCGCCCTGACAGGGCGATGGCAGCCTACGACGCCAAACGTCAACGCTTGTCCTCTTCGGCATGTCTTCGCCGGATGCTCCGCACGACGAGCCACATGCCGGCAACCACGATCGGTACCGAGAGACCTGTCAGCGTCTCGGGGGACACCTCGAAGCCGACATTGTGCGCACCCTTTGCCACATAGCCGAAGAGCCCGACGACGTAGTAAGAGATTGCCGCCACCGACAGGCCTTCGACGGTCTGCTGCAAACGCAGCTGCAGTTGCGCCCGGCGGTCCATCGAATTCAGCACCGTCGTATTGATACGCTCGAGTTCGACGTCGATCCAGCTTCGCAGCAGGGCCGTGGCTCGGGCAAGCTTGCGCGAAAGGTTCGCCTGGCGCTCCTCGACCGACTGACAGGTTCGCATGGCCGGCGCCAGTCGTCGTTCGAGGAATGAGCCGAGTGTTTCGCTGCCTGGTATTGCCGTCTCGGCAAGAGCCCGAATGCGCTCCTGAACGATCTCGTAGTAGGCGCGGCTTGCCCCGAACCGATAGAGGCTGAGCGCTGCATTCGCCTCGAGTTCGGCCGCAAGGCGCGTGATCTCGGACAGCATCTGGTCCGCTTCATCCCGTGCATGCAGCTTCATCCGCTGCGTAATGGCCGTCAGGCCGGACTCGATCTGGCGGATTTCGGGCGAGAGTGACTGTGCAAGCGGCAGGCCCATCATCGCCAGCGTGCGATAGGTCTCGATATCGAGAAGCCGCTGGACCAGCGCACCGCGTGCGCTGTCGGACATGCCGCGATCGATCACCAGAAACTTCGTCAATCCGTCGCCATCCTGGCGGAAATCGGTGAGGATCGTTGCCTGACCGTTTCTGAGTTCGCTTCGACACAGGCTGGTCGGATCGAAAACGGCAATTTCCTGCACCGTCTCGGGCGTGTCGGGGCGTATTTCCAAACGAATGCCCGATATGAACGGACCTGGTGGCGAGAAGCTGTCGCCGAAAGGATGAACGGCGATCGGGGCGCCGAACTTCTCTGGTGCGGGGCAATCCCAGAAGTAGGTCGAAAATTCGGTATGGCGTTCCCAGCGCAAGGTGCCCTGGCCCCAGCTTATCGCATGATGGCTGGTCTCGCGGGTCGGCGGAGCAACGCCGCTGGATCGGGAAAGATCGGCAAGCATCTCATGGTCATTGTCACCGGCACTCTCCGTCAGGAACGCGAGCTGGAAGATGACGCGGCGTGCCTGAACGAGCGCATAGGGTCGCGCATGAATTTCCCCCAAGGCGCGTAATCGAAGATCCGCAGGCGGAAAGCCAAAGCTTCCTTGCGTCATGCGTGCGCTCCTTTCGGTGTGTGTTTCCCGCTCATCGCTATCGATACTGTGATTCGGCTGAGCCCGGGAGCGCGACTGAACAACCTCGATTGGTTCACCTCTGATCGGCGCTGACACGTTCAAGTTCTTTTTGCCATTCGCAAAAAGATTTCGAATGTCCATGATCTTATCCCTACATCGGCCCCTCAGCTGGCGGCATGCAAGCATCTCCTCATATGCCTGTCTAGCACGATCGGTCCGCGCGACCGTTTGCCACAGCCACTCCAACCAGCAAGCAACTCATGCTTGAATAGCACCCTATGCGGACAGCCCGGCACCACTCGCCACAAAATCGTGATGGAACAATTCCCGACCCTTGGATTTCAACCTTCGGCGCGACTGTGCTGAACGCGAAAGGCTGTGGAAAGTCAACTTTCGGCACCGTGCCTGGCGCGCAGATCGGGTTTCTGACGCTGCTGTTGTGGTATTGCCCGATCTTACTCGGGAGAGATTCGATGGCCGTAATCGATATTCTGGCGTCCGTGGCTTTTGCCGCAACTATGACTGCGTCCATTTCACCGTCCGAGACAAATGTTCCGGCCTTCCGGCCGCTCGGCGTTTCGCAGGATACTCTGCCGTCAGCGCTCGGCTGCAAACCGATCAATGGCGAGCAGCCGGATACGACAGGTCAGTACTCATGCAACGTTCTGCCTGGCGGAAGCGACCTCTTTGATCAATATGTGCTAGCCTACGTCCACGGCATGGGAATATGCAACGTTGTCGCGATTTCCCGTTACATCGACGATGATCAGCGCGGCACGACGACACGGCAGGTTTACAAGGAGGCGGCTTCGCTTCTCGCTTCCCAGTTCGGGCCAGCGGACGAGAAGGTCGACCATGTCGCCACGTCCAAATTCGGAAAGGACGGCATGTTCCGGCAGGCGGTCATCGCTCAGGAGCGGCAGGTGTTCGAGCAGTGGGACAATCTGAGCACGAAGTTCCAGAATGCCCAGTCGGCCAGCGTCACGATTTCTGGAAGTGAGGACTGGGGACTGGCGGTCTACAGCATTTTTCGCTTTGCCCATAACGATGCCTGCCTGAGCAGCCTGGAGCAGCAGACCGGACTGTCTGGCGAGGATGGTGAGTGATCAGCTAGCTGGCGATCGCTAGCGACAAGCCGGCGACCGCCGGAGCGGCGGCTTGAAGACGGGAGCAGTGATCAGGTGTTCGAATGGCGCCTGGTCTCGTTCCAGTCAAGATGTGAACAGTGCCCGCAGGCGAGCGAATAAACCTGGGCGATCCACGCCAAGAATACCGCGTACATAGTGGGCGGCTGTGGCGGCGCTGACCGTCGCGCCGAAATGGCAGTAGCAAAGAACGTTATGCAGTTCGCCGTCGGTTAGACTGAAGAACTTCTTGGCCTGGCCATAGGTATCGTTCTCAAGCCCCGCTGCTCGCAGGATCGGGTCCTCAAAGGCGACCGAGATCGGGGAGTTATCGCTACGCAGGAGCGATAGCACTGAGGTCGGCTGATGTTCGGTCTGGTAGAGGGTAGCCAGTCGTCGATGCGGGCTCAACTCGAGAAGCTCCACCCAGCGCTCGAGACGCTCGCTTCGTGACATGATGCGGTGCGGATATGCCTGGTCGATATCCGCAATATTCTGCAGTTGCTCCAATGTCTGATGTTTCATGGTGGGCTCCATTCGGCTGAAATTTGCGCAGCCCCATTGCCGCGTACGCCCTGAATAATTGAGCTAGGGGACAGCGAGGCCCAATCAAGATCCTTGCGAAAGGATTTATGCAGGTCGGGAGCAAGTTGCACGACAGTCTGCATTCTATCTGCAGAGCTTGCTGAAGAGCGTTGCTTCGCGTCGGCGACCGCGGCCGAAGCCGAACTCAGCGACAGTTTTGTTTCAATTAAGCGCGGCGGACTTGAACTGGCCCCAGATCGTCTCAGGAATCTCATCATTTTGTCCGGAGACATCTGCAGCTATATGCGAGAGCTGGGTCGACCCGAGTACTGCGGAAAATACCATGGGGTCCCGAAGCGGGAATTGTACTGCTGCCATCGAAATATCCAGCCCCGCGCTCTCAGCTATCCGATGCGCGAGAGCCAGGCCGAGCCTCAATAGGCTCGAGCCGAATGAGCGCGCTTTTGTCCTGGTTACAGGATCCGACGGACCCTCGAAAAACGGTGGCCCGGGTACCGCTTAGCTAACTTCCCTTCTGCGTACATTTCGACAATCGCAGTCTGGTAGAGGGACAATACTGCCCTATGGTAGCGTTTTTGATTGACTGCAACACGGCATACGCTAGCTTTCTTAGAGACTGCTGATTCAGCATGTGTGGGATGCATCGGAAAAACCTAGGCGCAGGCACAACGCGGAGGCCCACCCATATGCCGGAAAATCGTGAGAATTGGCCTACGCTAGTTCCACATGGATCCGAATTCTTCAGCCGTGTCGCAGCTGTTTTCTCGCTATGGGATCTCGACCTCGTTCTTATTGATTGGTCTGAGACGCTCGCGAAACGCTCGGGCTTCAACAGGCAGCAACCCACAAGGCTGGGCGACATTTACCCCATGTTGAAAGCCCCTCCCTCAGCGGACCTCGTACAACTCGTCATCAAAAACGGCACGCCACAATCGCTACGGATAGGTGTGTCGACCGACAACGGCTATGACCTGCTGCTACTGCCGGCAAAGGAGGGATTGGCAGTTATCGAGATCGCCGTTGCTGACCGTATTGAATCGACACCTGCGCATGAGCAGGAACGGGCTCTCCTCTTGCATCAGGCAACCCATGACGCCCTGACCGGGCTTCCCAACCGCCGGCAGTTCAGCGACCAGTTGGGGCGCTTTCTTCCGACCAGCGGCGGATGCGGTCTCGCCCTGATGCAGATTGATCTCGACGACTTCAAGCCGGTGAACGATACCTTGGGACACGGCGCCGGAGACATCGTTCTGAAGCTTGCAGCCGCCAGGATCCGAAGCGTGCTCGGTAGTGGCGAAACAGCCTTCCGACTTGCTGGCGACGAATTTGCCGTCATTCAAACTTCTCACGAGCAGCCCGCAGAGGCAGAACGACTGGCAGATGCGCTTGTTGGCGAATTCAAGAAACCATTCGTGGTGGACGGCATCACTGTCTTCGTGGGAGCCAGTATCGGCATTGCGATCGCGCCCCGTGATGGCGATGAGGGCGAGCAATTGATGAAAGCAGCCGACGTCGCCCTCTACGCTGCCAAAAAGGAAGGACGCCGTCGCGCACGAACCTTCGATCCCAGCATGTTGGTGGTCCTGGAACAACGGGAGTTGCTGAGGCGCAGCCTCAGGGTCGCGCTCCATCATGGCGAGTTCTTCCTCGAATATCAGCCTCTTGTTGACCGCTCACGCACCGTAACCGGCTTCGAGGCTCTCCTACGCTGGCGCCATCCGAGGCTCGGCGTGATTCCTCCCATTGCCTTTATCCCGATGGCAGAGGCAGATGGGCTGATGAGCGAAATCGGCCAATGGGTGCTGGAACAGGCCTGTCGGGAAGCTCTGAGCTGGCCGGACCATTACACCGTTGCCGTCAACTTATCCCCGGCGGAATTCTTGACAGCAGGTTTCACCGATCGCGTGTCGCAAACACTCGATCTTATCGGTCTTCCCGCCGAACGCCTGGAACTCGAGATTACGGAAACCGTCCTTCTGGAGCGCACGATCAACAATCTCGATACTTTGAACACCCTGAACGTGCTTGGCATCCAGATCTCGCTCGACGACTTCGGGACGGAATACTCATCCCTGAGTTACCTGAAGAATTTTCCTTTCGATAACATCAAGATCGACAAATACTTCGTCAACGACCTCCTAAGCGACGAAAAGAGCCGGACGATTGTACGTTCCGTCATTGCGCTCTCGCATGGGCTCGGCATGCGCGTCACTGCCGAAGGCGTGGAGACTGCCGAACAGGCCGCGTGGCTCCTGGAGGAAGGCTGCGACAGACTGCAGGGGCATTTCCTGAGCCCACCGATGCATGTCGATCACATTCGCCAATTCATCGCCCCCCGCAAAGGACGGCGGGGGAACGGCGGCGGGGGCCGGGATGCAACCGGGATGGCGATCGGCCAGGGAGGTGCAGGTTGAAAAGGCAGGAGGCGACGGCGATGGCAGACGCAGCTTTTGAGCAACTCCTCAATCTGGAAATGGAGATGGCAACGTTCACGTCAGACTGGCTGCATTGCGACCAGCTCTCGAACTACGTTGCCCAAATGGTCAGCCATGACCGCCGTGATCCACTGCGCCATTCCAACCTTCTGTCCTCCGCCCTCAACGAACTCCTCGAGATGTCGTTTCGCTCGGAGGCGCAAGAGGGTGAACTAGCATGCGTCTTCTATCGTCATGAACAAGTCGAGCGGATCGAGTTGAGTTTTCCGTGCCGATCGCAACAGCACCGCTTTTACGCTGAACTCGTCCGGGGTCTGAAACACCGTGGAAAACTGGCGAACTACGTGAAGGTCATCGCCGACGAGACGGCTCCCCTGGAACAAGCGATCCTGTTGGGATTGGCGGTCAACTATGATGCGGAGATAGAGCTGCGCGCTTCGGCAGCCGAGGCGCTCACTTTCGTTGTCGACCTGCCTCTTGAAAGGCTCCTCACTTGACCGCGAACAACCCCTCCCCTGTCTTTACGACGCAATTCGACACAAGCAACCAGGAATTCGTGGCAACAGGCGTCTTCCGGCCTCGTTCGATCGCAGACATTGCGGACGATCTGCTTCTGTTGCGCGACAAAATCGAAAAGGTGCACGGCGTCTTCTACGTCAATCTGAAACGCGTCACCCACATGAACAGCACGGCGTTCGGCGCTCTGGCGCGTGTTCTCGTCGATGCCTCGTACTCCCGACCCGAACTCAAGATTGTCGTGCTCGCATCAAGTGTCGTCACATGGGCGACACAGATGTTTCGGCACCTTGGGGAACTTTCGCCCAACATTTCCATGGAGATTTATGACTCTGCTTTCTATCCTGGTCAGGCGTTCGTCGAGGATAAGAGCTTCATACCGATTCTCCGGACCCAGACGAAAATGACCTGGCGTCACGAACGGGCGATTTTGCCACGGCACGGTCTGCGCGGCGGCATGGCGATTGCCGACATTTGCTGCGGCATCGGTGATTTCGCTATGCTTGTCAGGAAAGAATTCGACCCCGCCAGGATTGTCGCGCTTGATCATTCCGTGGCCAGCCTCGAGTATGCGCGCTCCGTAGCGGAAGACTTCTGCGTTCGCGATATCGAATATACCTTTGGCGATGCATCACAGATGCTGTTCGAAAGCGACCAGTTTGATTTTGTGACGTGCCGCCACTCGTTACAGATCTTCGATCGGCCCGAGCTCCTTCTGAGAGAACTCTATCGGATCTGCAAGCCGGGTGGCCGGGTCTACATCACAAACGAAAAGAACTCTCACTGCCTGGGTGAACCGCGCGCCGAAACTATCCAATGGACCTATAACGAGGTCGCCAAGCTCTTTCGCCATTTCGACATGGACGTCGAAATGGGACCAAAGGGTTCTCGCCTCTTGCTGGATACCGGTTTCGAGGATGTAAGGATCGAAAGTTTCATGGTCACCAACCACGACGGCGACCCGCAGGAGTTCGCCGATGTCATTGAAGCCTGGGAAGATGTCTACGCAGGCGATATGTCCGCTAGACGCGGGGACTCTCCCGAGTTCGTCGCCCGCTTCAGGCAGGGCTTCAGGGATCATATCTTTGCAGCGCTTCACCCGAGAGGCTATGCTGGTTGGCCGATCTGGGCGGCGTCGGGGCAGAAGCCGCTATGACCGCTGCGCCAAAGAAGCCAAGCCTCGGATTACGCTCCTTTCGGACGAAATTCATCCTTGTCGTCGGCGGCGCCGTGCTTTTCGATCTTCTTGTCAGCGGCAGCCTGGCGCTCTGGAACGTGCAACGGCTATCGCGTGACGCGACCACTCAAGTCGGAGAAGGGCTTGAAAAGGCAAGCCAAGACTATATTCGCTCGTCCACCGAGTCCACCGTTGCACAGGTTGGGCTGCTTCTTAATCAGGTGCATTCCGACGTTAAGGCGCTCGCTGGCGTCTTGCAGTCGCAGATAGATCGGCCGACGAGGAACAGTAAGGTTGGGGCCGCAATGGCCAAGGCTGATCCCAACGCCGTGACGGTCACTTTCGACAGCGGCGGCGGTTGGGCGCAGAACGCTCCCGGGTCACCATCCGTCGTTAGTGTCTGGGGTTATCTTCTCGACAAGGATCACCATCCGCTGCCGCAAGTGCAGACAGACATCGAAACCAGCGCAGTTCTTGATCTGGTTGCTCCTAACCTCCTGCAAAATGGAGCCTCCAAACTTCAAATGTACTATATCGGTCCGAAAGAGCGGCCGATCTTTAGAACGGCTCCCTATACGGACCAGGCGCAGACGTTCGACAGGCTCTACCCCGGCCACAATAAAGAAAACTTCTGGGCCTTCTTCTTTCCGGGCATCTACGAGTCATGGCAGCAGTGGGCGAGAAATCCAGCCTCACGCCCCGTTCCTGAAGACATTACCCAGACTGCACCGTACACAGACGCGATAACGGGAAAGCTGATCGTCAGCTTTTTTCATCCTCTCTGGACGGCAGATCGCCGCGACGTCGCCGGGATAGCCGGCGCCGACATAACGCTCGACCAGCTGGCCGAAATCGTCGAACACGTGAAGGTCGCCGAAACCGGTTTCGGCTTCCTTGCCATGTCCAACGGCAATGTTGCCGCAATTAACCGGACGGGGGAGAAGATCATCGGCTTGCGCGCGGCAAGCGACGCCACCAACCAGGGCGTGACCGGCGTTGACCGCTCGCTGCGAAACAGTTCGCAGAAAGCTATTGCCTCACTTCCACTCGACGCCGACGGCGTCATTCACCACATTTCACTGAGAGAGAATGGCGAGGATGTGCCCTATCTGGTGGTCACCAAACAGCTCCGCCCATCGAATCTTTGGGTCAACGGTCCGGTTCAACGCGAGGTCATGTCGCTTGGTATCGTCGTACGGGAGCACGAAATTTATGCGTCGCTTATCGCTGCTCGAGAGCAGATAGCGCGTGCCACCAATCGTATCCTGCTTTACCAGATTCTTGCGGTTCTGGTGTCTTTGCTCATCGTTGCGGCCGCAGTATTTGCGGCGTCGAAGCGCATCACTGGCGGGATCAGCGCCTTGGGAGCCGCTGCAAGGAGCATTGAGGCGAAGGACTATTCCGTTCGGGTGGCGATTACCAGCAAGGATGAGGTGGCGCAGGCCGGACTTGCCTTCAATCGCATGGCCGAGCAGATCAGCTTCCATACGGAGAATCTTGAAAAGCTGGTCGATGAACGGACGAAGGAAATCGAGGCGGCAAAGGAAGAAATCGAGGCGTTGAATACGCAGCTGAAGAGCGAGAACCTGCGCCTCGGCGCAGAGCTCGATGTAGCACGCCACATCCAGATGATGGTTTTGCCGCGGCCGGCTGAGCTTGGAGCGGTCGAACACCTCGATATTGCCGCCTATATGCGTCCGGCCGACGAGGTTGGTGGCGACTATTATGATGTCCTGCAAAACGGCCGAAGCCTGAAGATCGGCATTGGCGATGTAACCGGTCACGGGCTGGAAAGCGGCGTGCTGATGCTGATGGTGCAGTCGGTCGCCCGTGCCCTCCAGGAAGCCGGAGAAACCGATCCTTCGAAATTCCTCGCGCATCTCAATCGGGCGATATTCAAGAATATCGAGAGGACAAAAACCGACAAGCACCTCACTTTGTCATTTCTTGACTATGACGGCGATCGCCTCACCATTTCAGGACAGCATGAAGACCTTATCGTCATCCGCAAGACAGGTGAAGTCGAGCGGATCGATACCGGTGACCTCGGTCTGCCGGTTGGGCTTGAATCCGATATTTCGCCTTTTGTTGATACTCGCGAGATATCGTTCAAGCAGGGCGACCTTATCGTGCTCCACACGGACGGTGTTACGGAAGCCGAAAATCCGCGTGGCGAGCTGTTTGGCATCGACCGGCTCTGTCAGAGTGCGCGGCTTCTTCATGGCCAGACCGCGGAGGAAGTGAAGGATGGTATCGTCGAAGGTTTGATGGCCTACATCGGAACTCAAAAAATACATGATGACATCACGCTGGTCGTGATGCGGCATAGGTGATGACATGGCGGTCGTACTCTATGGGCAGGAACACCTCGCCTCCTCCACTGCAGCCCACGCAATTCGGCTTAGGTTGCTTGATGGCCCACTTGATCTGGCCTGGAAGCACTCCGGCATGACGTCTGATTTCATTGCAGAAATGATGGTCTCAAGGTTTCGGCCGCCGAAACGGATCTACAACCAGCTCAAACAGGACATCGGTTACCTTGCAAACGAGCTGATAGAGAACGCTATTAAGTTTCGCATTCGCGGCGAAGTGGTTGTCGAAGCCCTGGCGCAAGCCGATTGTTTGCGGCTTAGGGTGTCCAATTTCGTTGACCGTGAAACGGCTGGTAGATTCAAGCAACTGCTCCGCAAGGTAACGAGCGGTGATCCGAGCGAGCTGCTTATCAGGCAGATCGAAGCAAACGCCACGGCCACGTCAGGCAATGCATCGGGCCTCGGATTGTTGACCCTGATGAGCGACTACGAGGTGCAATTGGCCTGGCTCTTCCACGAGGACGACCCTTACGACCGAACACGACTTGAAACCTATGCAGCTATGTCAATTCCGGCATGAAACAGCAAGAGGTGCGCGATGGAAATTAGAGAAGAAGCCTACCGCGTCTGGTCCGAAGGCAGCACCGTCTATTTCGATGGGACAATGCGATTATCGGGGCCTGACGCTTACGCCCCGGTCCAAGAACTCGCCATGAAGGCGCTCGAAAACGGCAGCGGCAAAACCACTTTGGACCTGACGGGGTTGGAGTTCCTCAATTCCTCCGGCATAAATCTGCTTGCCAAGCTGACAATCGAAGCGCGCAAACGCCCGGAGATCCATTTGACCGTTCTGGGTTCCTCCCAAATTTCGTGGCAGACGAAATCGCTACCCAATCTGAAGAAGCTGCACCCCGGCGTCGATCTGAGGATGACCTGACAGCCGCCTGTGCGGCCGCGCAGAACGGGCGGCGGGTCTCTCTCTGGTCCGCTTGGTGCTCTGGTGCTCCCTTCGTGAGTAATGCCGTTGCAACCACTTGCGCTGGCAGTTCTGGTCTCATTGCCAGCAATTCACCGGCCAAACCAGTCGCAGACGGCACCGTCAACGCACGTTTGCTCTCGTCAACGCTCCCATCGATGGCGCAATTGCAGAGAAGACGACTGCGCAGTGCTTGCCTCGCTTGATGCGGAGCGCAACACGGCGCGCGAGCGCGTTCGCTAGGATGCAACTTGACCAGCTCGATTTCGGCCGCTGTTTGCGAATGCGCGGAAAGTGCCCACCTCTTTAAGACGGCGTCCGGGGCAACCTGTCTCAAGGCGGCAAAGCTTCACTTCGAAATAATTGCTCGCCAGAGAATATATAAGTTGACAGTAACGGTAAAGTTTTGCACGAGCGCGTACAGAGCCGCGATCGCTATCTGGTGCAAGCAAAGAGAAGCCGCATGTCGACACCCTTCCTGACAACGTCACAGATTGCCTATCACGCGGCAGGAAAGAGCATCCTTTCCGGGATAGACCTGACATTGACGAGCGGACGCATCTGCGGTCTGGTTGGGCAGAACGGTAGCGGCAAGAGCACGCTTCTAAAAATCATGGCCCGAGAGATTGCCCCGACATCAGGTGGGGTCGAGCTGAAAGGCGAGGCGATTTCGCGCTGGGACGCCAGACCCTTCGCCCGGCAGGTTGCCTACATGCCGCAATTCACACCAGCGACCGATAGCATGACGGTTCGTGAACTGGTGGCGCTTGGCCGATTCCCGTGGCACGGCACGCTCGGCCGTTTCACCAGCGCCGATCAGAAACTCGTCGACGAGGCCATAGAACGAACCGATCTCGAGCGTTTTGCAGACAGCCCGGTCGCAAGCATGTCCGGCGGCGAGCGGCAACGCGCCTGGATCGCCATGATGCTGGCGCAGAACGCGCAGTGCCTGCTTCTTGATGAGCCGACCTCCGCGCTGGATCTGCTACACCAGGACAGCGTGCTGGCACTGCTGCGCGAACTCAGCCACGAGCGCCGGCTAACGATTGTCGTCGTCCTCCACGATATCAATCTGGCCGCCCGCTATTGCGACGAGATCGTGGCCTTGAGGAAAGGCCGCATCTCGGCACACGGCACGCCAGCCGACATCGTAAGGTCCGATGTGCTCAAATCGGTCTTCGATCTGGAAATGGGTGTCTTTCCGCATCCGGTCAGCAACGATCCGATCAGCTACGTTCTCTAAGCCGTAGTCTTGCGATCCGGCTTTGACCGAGACTCCACTCAGTGAGCTGTAATAGAGCCGCGGTGCAGTGAACCGCGTGAAAGCATTCTGCATACCATTTGATGATATTGAACTCCCGCCTGCCTCAACGGACGCCGCCGTTGGAACAACTTGGCCAGTCGTAGATTTCACGCTCATGAAAACAACGATCTTTCTCGTCGTGTCGCTGACCCTGGGCCTGCTTGGCAACGCAAGCGCCCAGGATCTTGGTGCGGAAACCATCAACGGTGCCTCGCTCGACTCCATTCCAGCCGAGCGACCAGCCAAAGCCTCCCCTCAACCAGAGCCTGCTGTTATTCGTCTGCAGGTGCTTCTGGATCGCTTGGGGTCGTCTCCCGGGGTGATAGACGGGCATTACGGCGAGAACGTCACCAAGGCGATCGCTGGCCTGGAAGCCATGCGGGGCATCCCGACCGATGGAAAGCTGGATCCTGAGGTCATTCGCCTCTTGCTTGACGACCAGCCAGTCATCGGGGCCTATGTAATCTCCCCGGAAGACACACAAGATCTCGTCGACCGCATTCCCAAAGACTACGCCAGGCAAGCCAGGATGAGGTACCTCGGATATACAAGTGTTGCCGAGAAACTGTCCGAGCGTTTTCACATGGACATCGATCTTCTGAAGGCACTGAACGCCGGCACGCCGTTTACGGTCGGAAAGACAATACTGGTGGCGATGCCCGGCAACGCGAAAGAAGATATGGTGAAGAGGATTGAAGTGCGACGACGAATTGGGCAAGTCCTGGCGTTTGGCAAGGATGGCTCCCTGCTGGCCGTTTATCCCGCCACGATCGGCAGCAGGCAAACGCCTTCGCCGTCAGGAACCCACAAGGTCAAGGGCGTCGCGCGAATGCCGCCATACAGTTACGATCCGAAAATCAACTTTCAGCAGGGAAAGAACAAAAGGCCCCTAACGCTGCCCAAAGGTCCGAACGGCCCGGTTGGAACCATCTGGATCGATCTGACAGAGCCGACCTATGGAATTCACGGCACACCGGAACCCTCCCTTATCGACAAGATCGGATCACATGGATGCGTCCGCCTGACCAACTGGGACGCCGAGGAATTGGCCGCGATGGTAAAACCAGGCGTGACTGTCGAGTTTGTCGACTGACGCGAGCCTGTCAGATGTCTTGCTGACGAGGCCCAGCGCTTTCTCGTCACATGGGACACCACGTCGCTCGATGAGGTGTTCGACAGCCGACACGGCTGGCCGGCGAACAGGCCTCGATCTTGCTATCCCTTTGCCGGAGGCGCCAGCGGCGCGGTATCAGCTCGACAGTTCCCTGGCGCGGGCGTTGATCTTCTCGCATGCCTCTTCGTATGGGTCACGCATCGGGATCAAACGCGACGCACCAAGCAGCAAAAGCGATTTCAAATGCTTCCAACCGCCTTCCTCGCCGGCAACCGGGGCATAGGACGTCATTGCCGTGCGGCCCTCAGCGGCATAGAGGCGCTCGTACTCTGCAAAGTTTGAGAAGTTTTCGTGATTGTCGCTTGAAATGTGGAACGTCTCGGCCGCGGCGCCTTCGGCAAGAACTACCTCATGAGTATCGAGCAGGACCGCATAGTACTCGATCATCGTGTCGTCGGCAGGAAGGATCGGCGCAATCGTCGTACCGTTCACGAGATCACGCACCCGGATCAAAACGCCATTCAGGAACAGAGCATGACCTGGCGATAGATAGAGATCAGAATGTGGCGCGCAATCATCCAGCGCATGGCGCAAGACCCGGATCGGCACGACACCCTCCTGCCAGCGTGCACCGCTCTTCTTGAACACCTGGCGACCGACCCATTTGATCCGTCGGGCATCTCCGTCCGCAAGCGCCACGCGATCACCGATGCGAAGATCCTCAACACGCTTTTCACCGCGATCGGTGAGGATCGACGTCCCGCGCAGGAAGCACTGCGCGCCGCCGCCACCGCCGCCACCGCCAGCGTTTCCACCAGAATTGCCGTTCCCGCCTCCACCGGAGTGACCGCGCCCCCAGCGCCGGCCCATGGCACGCGCAGGAGACGATGAGACCGCCGCTGCTATGGTTGCGACGCTCGCGAAACGTGCACCGGCCGCAGCCGCCACACCTAGAAAATGCCTGCGCGCGGTATTGAGGGGCAACTTCCGATCATCGGGAGATGACATGCTAGCTTCCTTTGAAAAAAGAGTGACGCCAGCACAAGTTACAATAAGTTGCATCGCGTTGAACTTCGCAGAATAGCGCTGCCGCCTACCGAAAAGGTAGTATGCATCGATAGTCAGCTGTGATCAGGCAAAAGCACTTAGAGCTTCGCCCACTCTCGTTGTCCGGAAGCTTCGGCCGTCTTGCGAATTCCCTTCGCAGGTACTGTCCGCCAGCATCGCGAACGGCACATCTGCAGACTTGCTCAATGCGTCGATAAGGCCATGATGCCCCGCTCGAGAACGAGGCCCAACGCAATTAGACAGTCGTGAATTCGGGGCCGCCTTTACCGGAAATCAAACCATGAAATTCAATCAAGCCGCGACGGACAGCCTAACCCTGTGATTGTCGGCGATATCGACCAGTTCCGACGGGATAGGCGCGGCAAAGACATCCGGTGACGGGCTCCCGTCCGATCCGAAAACGCGTCCGGCCGGGAGCTGGGCATCATGGAAGCGCTTCGCCTTCAGCTGCCCGCTCATGGCGATTTCGGGATCGGGAATGGCCCCTATAAGGCGGCGCGTATAGGGATGAGCCGGCGTCTCGAAGATCTGTTGCCATCCACCTTCCTCGACAACCTGGCCGAAGAACATCACCAGCACACGATCGCTCATGTGCTCCACCACGCTTAGGTCATGGCTGATCATCAAATAGGAAAGACCGAGCTTTTCCTGCAGATCCAGAAGAAGATTGATGATCTGCGCTCGGATCGAGACGTCGAGGGCCGATACCGGCTCGTCCAATACGACGATCTCGGGCTCGAGGATGAGTGCGCGGGCAATGCCGATGCGCTGGCGCTGCCCGCCCGAGAATTCGTGCGGGTAGCGACTGGCCTGTTCCGGCTTCAACCCGACATCGATCAGCATCGCCTCGATCCTGTCGGAAATCTCCGAGGCCGATTTGATGCCATGAAGGCGCAGGGGTGCGGCAAGTGAGGCCCTTATCGATTGGCGGGGATTCAGCGAGGCGTACGGATCCTGAAACACCATCTGCACCGCCTTGGCGCGCTGCATGCGCCCCGGCGCACCAGGTCCGGTCAGCGGTTGACCCCGGTAGCGGATCGTTCCCGAGGTCGGCGCCTGCAGACCGAGGATCGACAGCGCCGTCGTGGACTTGCCGCAGCCTGATTCGCCAACGATCGACAGACACTCACCCTTGCCCAATTCGAAGCTGATGCCGTTTACGGCGTAAAGCGTCCGCCGTCCAGTTCCCAAAAGCCCGCCGCCAGACACCGGAAAGCGCACATGCAGGTCGTCCACTTGCAGCAAAGACCCGGTCACGGCTTTCCTCCTTCGTCGCGGCGTGGCGCAATGAACCGCGTCTCGGTCAACTTCGAGCGATCGGCGATGATGCTGTCGATGTCTACCAGGCGCTGGCGTCCATGCAGGCTGCGCCCCCCCAGCCGCGGCAGCGCTCCGAGAAGCCCACGCGTGTACTCGTGCCTCGGATCGGAAAACAGTAGAGCGGTATCGTTCTCCTCCACCAGGCAACCGGCATACATCACTCCCACCCGCTGGCAAACACTGGCGATCACGCCGAGATCGTGGCTGATGAACAGGACCGCGGTGCCGCGCGCGGCGCAGAGTTCCTTGATCAACCGTAAGACTTCGGCCTGAACGGTCACGTCCAACGCCGTTGTCGGCTCATCCGCGATCAAGAGGTCGGGATTGCATGCGAGCGCCATGGCGATCATCACGCGCTGGCGCAAGCCGCCCGACATCTGGTGCGGATAGTTCGTGGCGCGTCGGTCCGGATTGGGCACGCGCACGCTTGCGAGCGCGTCTACGGCAAGTTTCATCGCTTCGCCCCAGTCCTTGCCCTGGTGCAGGACGAACATCTCGGCGATCTGGCGCCCGACCGTGGAGAGCGGATTGAGCGCCGTCATCGGCTCCTGGAAGATCATGGCGACGCGGTTTCCCCGCAGCCGTCTCATCTCCCGCTTCGGCAGGGCGAGCAGGTTCTGGCCCTTGAAGACGACTTCACCGCCCGAAACGCGCAAGGGCCTTTTCAGGAGACCCATCACGGCAAGCGACGTCACTGATTTACCAGAACCGGATTCGCCCACGAGTCCATAGGCCTCACCCGGCATGATCTGGAACGAGACGCCCTTGAGGATCGGAAGAAGAGAGCGCCCGGCCGAAACATCGAGCTTGAGTTCCTTGATGTCGAGAAGCGGAGCAGTCATGGCGTGCGCCTCCTCATATGCGGATCGAGCCTGTCGCGCAGCCCATCGCCCAGAAGGTTGAAGCCAAGCACCGAGAGGAAGATGGCGAGCCCCGGAAACACCGCGACCCAGGGCGCGGTGCGGATCAACTGGCGCGCATCCGTCAGCATCGAGCCCCAGCTCGGAAAGGGGGGCTGGACGCCAAGTCCGAGGAAGGAGAGAGCCGCCTCTGAAAGCACCGCCGAGCCCATGCCCAGCGTCGCCATGACAAGGATCGGACCCATCATGTTGGGCAGGATCTGCGTGAACATGATGCGCAGATCGCCGTAGCCAAGCGTTTGTGCCGCCTGGACGTATCCCTGAGACTTCAGCGACAAGGTGGAGGAGCGCGCAATGCGGCACGTCCAGCTCCAGTTCGTGAGACCCAGGGCAATCAGAAGTGATGGCAGGCCCGGGCCAAGTACGGCCATGACCGCCAGCGCGAAGATCAAGGAGGGGATGGCAAGCATGACGTTTGTGAGACCGTTTACGAGATCGTCCCACCAGCCGCCCCAGTAGCCCGCAGTCATGCCGAGCGTGCAGCCGATGATGGAGTTGATGACCTGCGAGACGATCCCGACGGTCAGCGAGATCTGCGCGCCAAAGAGAATGCGCGTAAAGACGTCGCGGCCCTGAGCGTCCGTACCAAACCAGAATGTGGCGTCGGGCGGCAATTCGGCATTCATCAGATCGGCATTCAACACCGGATCGAACGGCGCGATCCAGGGAGCAAAGATGCCGGCGAGGATGACGAGCACCGTGAGAAGCGCGCCGAGGATGAAATTGAAACCAAAGCGCATCGCCTCACCCCTGCTTGATGCGCGGGTCGATCGCCGCGTAGATCAGGTCGACAAGGGTGTTGATGACGAGGAACCAGAGGACGATGACCAGGATCGTCCCCTGCACCGCGGGAATGTCGCGGATCGCCACGCTGTCCACCAGGAGCGAGCCGATGCCAGGCCAAGCGAAAAGTTTCTCGATCACCACGGCCTGCCCGATCAGCGATCCGAATTGCAGGCCGACCGTTGTCACGATCAGCACGAGAGCGTTGCGCATCACGTGCCAGCGCACGACCTTGGCTTCGCTCATGCCCTTCGAATGCGCCGTGCGAATGAAATCGGCGTTCAGCACGTCGAGAACCCCTGCCCGCGTGGTGCGTGCCAGAAGCGCCAGCGGCGTAACGCCGAGCGTGACGGCGGGAAGGATCAGGTTACGGAACGATCCGTCGCCATAGCCGAAGCTCGGCAGCCAGTTCAGATGAAGCGCAAAGACGTACATCATCAGGAGCCCGAGCCAGAACTGGGGCATCGAAAGACCCGAGACCGCGCCGATCATCGTCGTCGTGTCGAGAATCGATCCGGGACGGAGAGCGGCGAGAAAACCGAGCGGCACGCCGACCACGACCGCGAACGCCATGGCGGCGAGCGCTAGTTCCAGCGAAGCCCACATGCGGTCGCCGATCAGATCGAGCACCGGCTGGCGACTTCGAAAGCTGGTCCCGAGGTCGAGCCGCGCAAGGTCGGTGACGTATTTCACGAACCGCTCCGTCAGCGGCTTGTCGAGGCCGAATTCCTGGTTGAGGTGGGCAATCAGTTGTGGGTCAGCGGTGCGTTTGCCATCGGCAAACAGGCTGGTGGCAAAGCTGCCCGGCACAACGCTGAAGATGACGAATATCAACAACGCCACGACGATCACCGTCGGCACGATCTGCAGGACGCGGCGCAGAGTGAAGCGAAGCATGAACAAACCCGTTTTGGTCGCCCTTTAGGGAGGCGCGCGGCAATGCGAATTCGAATGGCCGCGGAAATCCCGCGGCCACCGGCATGAACTCCCGGATTAACTGCGCGAGTCCGGCGCCGTGTCGTCGATCCAGATTTCATCGTAAGGCTGGATGGCCAGTTCCGTCGCATTCGGAACAAGCCCGTGGATCCACGGCTGGTATGCCATCACTGCCTTGTTGTAGTTGAAGAACCAGACCGGCGCTTCTTCCTGGATCAGGTTGTTCGCCTGGCGTAGCAGTTCGTTCTGCTTGGCCGGGTCTCGTTCCTGCTGCGCTGCTTCGTAGAGTTTGTCGAAATCGGCGTTCGAGAAGCTCTCGTAGTTGCAGGCCGACTGCGGCGTCTTGGAGTAGTAGCAGCGAAGCGCCTGCAGCGGATCCGGGCCGGAGAGGTTCGACCAGATGAAGGCCTGGAAGTTGTTCGACGTCACCGCGTCGCCGAGTGCCGAGCTTTCGACCGGCTTCGGCTTCACCGTGATGCCGACCTTCTGCAGCATCGGCAGGACGGCTTCAACGATCGGCACGCCCCAGCTTTCGTTCGGGCTGGCGGTCACTTCGAAGGAGAAGCCTTTGGCGTAACCGGCTTCGGCGAGAAGCGCCTTGGCTTTTTCCGGATCATAGGCATAGGCAGGCTTTTCCTTGTCGAACGCCGGCGAGGAGAGCGGCAGCCAGCCGGAAGCCGGGTAGGCCTTGTTCTTGACCAGGCGCTCGACGATCAGCGGGGTGTTGATTGCATAGTTGATGGCCTGGCGCACCCGCTTGTCCTTGAACGGCTCGAAGGCCGGATTGAAGCCGATGTTGCGGGTGTAGACCTCGGCGACCTCCAGCAGATGGTCCTTCAGGGCATCCTCACCCTGGTAAGCTTGATACTGGGTGGGCCCAAGGATCGACACGTCGATTTCCTTGTTGCGGAAGGCCACGTCGCGGGCGGAATCCTCACCCATCAGCACGATCTTCACGCGGTCGAGATAGGGCTTGCCCTTCTCGTAGTACTTGTCGAACTTCTCCACGACGACCTGCGAGCCAGGCGTGTATTCCTTGAAGGCGAAGGCGCCGAGACCGATCGGATTTTTGCCGAAAGTCGACTCGTCCGCGACGTTCGAGGGATAGATCACCGTCGTGTTCTGCATCAACGAAAAGCCGGGATTGATTGGCCCGGTATAGGTGACCTGAAGCGTGTGATCATCGATCTTCTTCAGGCCGCTGATGTCTTGCGCCTTGCCGGCGATATAGTCGTCGGCGCCTTTGATGATAGCGATATAGCTGGCACCGGGGAACGCGTTCTTCGGGTTGCCGATGCGCTTGTAGCTGTAGATGATGTCATCGGCCGTCAGCGGCTTGCCGTTGTGAAAGACGGCGTTGTCGCGCAGATGATAGGTGTAGGTCGTCCCGTCCTCGGAAACATCAGCCGAGGTCGCCAATTCCAGAACCGGCTTGTTGTTGATCGAGTCCCAGCTGTAGAGCGCCCGGTGAATGGCCTGGGTGATGAATTCTTCCTGCGTGTTGGGGCTCGACTGAACATCCAGCGTCGCGAAACTGGAGCCATAAGGCGCGGTGAATACAAGTGTACCACCATGACGCTCGCCATCCGCAAACGCCATGGTCGCGACGCCCAGGCTGAGCATCGCAGCGATTGAAAGTCTCTTCAGCATTTCGTTCTCCCTCTTTGTGCCGGGTTCCCTTTTCGGCATCGTGTCAGTCATTTTTTTTGAGTGGCTCAGCCTCGCGCGTCGTGCACTACACGGCCAGCCAGCAGCGTCAGCAGGCAGCGCGTATCGGACAGGATCGCCTCGGGCGATGCGGTGAGAAGATCATTGTCGAAGACCGCGATGTCAGCCCACTGACCAGCGACCAGCCGCCCCTTCACGTTTTCAGCCTTCTGCGAATGGGCACCGTATTCCGTGTAGGCCTGGAGCGCCTCCTCGCGACCAAGCTTCTCGGAGGCATCCATGACGGTGCCCTTGCCGGTCTGGCGGGTGATCATCGCGTAGAGGTCGGGGAAAGGATTGGGCGAGCAGACCGGTGAGTCGGAGCCGGTGGAGGGTTTGAGCCCCATGCGCGCCCACGTGCCGATCGGGTAGGACTTGACGCCGCGCTCCTCGCCGAGGACGGAGATATAGCTGTCCCCGAAATCGTGAATGAAGGCCATCTGCGGCGCCGGCAGAATGCCCGCCGCCTTCATGCGCGCGTTTTGCTCTGCAGAGGGATAGCCGCAATGCTCCACACGGTGGCGGCGATCCGGATCAGGATTGGCGGCAAGCGCCTTCTCGTAAGCCGTGATCAACTGCTCGATAGCGCCGTCGCCGATTGCATGGCAAGCCATTTGGTAGCCCCGGTCATGACAGGACTGCACAATCTCCTCGACGACCGCGTCGGGCAGCATCTGCACGCCGAGGTTTTCCGGCTCGTCCTTGTAAGGCTTCGTCATCCACGCCGTGCGTCCACCGGCCGATCCATCAAGGAATATTTTCACCGCGCCAACGCGCAGCATGTCGTCGCCGGCGCCGGAGATGAGGCCCGCGCGCCAGCAATCCTCGACAATCGACACGCCGGGATCACCAAGAAGGGTCAGCCAGACGCGCACGGGCAAGCGACCCGCGATCTTGGCCATTTCATAGGCCTGAATTTCCGCAAAGCCGGAAAGCTGCCCGACGGCGGCGTCCATGCAACTCGTAATGCCGAGGGACAAGAGATATTGCCCGGCGCGCTCGATCCCATCGATCAGTTCGGCGGTCCTGGGCGACGGTATCACGGCCTTGACGAGGTTCATGGCGTTCTCCGCCAGAAGGCCGTTCAGTTTGCCGTCCGTCAGGCCGATGACGCCGCCATCCGGCACCGGTGTCGCCTCGGTCACGCCTGCCAGCGTCAAGGCTCTCGAATTGGCGATCGCCACATGGCCACACGCCCGCGTCACCAGTACCGGATGATCCGGCGCAGCGAGATCAAGGTCCGCGCGTGTCGGATGCCGGCCCGTATCGAGCTTGACCTGATCATAGCCACGTGCGCGAACCCACTCGCCCTTCGGCGTCACCGCCGCGCGTTCGGCGATCTGGCGCATCAGCGCGGCGTGGGTGGGGGCCGCGGCAGGCGTCGCGTCCACCCAGCCCATGACGATACCGGTCGAAATCAGGTGCAGATGGTTGTCGATCAGTCCGGGGCTGGCAAAACGGCCGTCCAGATCGATGACCTCGGTGCGCGATCCCTTAAGGCTCAGCATCTCTGCACTGCTGCCGGTTGCGAGTACCTTTCCCTGCCAGACGGCCACCGCCTCGCAGGATCCTTCCTCGCGACCACACCATATGCGGCCGTTGTGAAGGATGAGATCGGCTTCAATTCTGACTGCCATTAACTGCTCCGTTGTCACAACCCGGACGAACCCGGCACCAAGGACAGGCGATGCGAAGCGCTCGCGCCGTCCATGAATTTCTGTCGTGTGACAAGGTGAAAGCTTGTGGCAGGCTTGGCCAATTCGGTTTTGGCACAACCTCATGCGAATTTGGCATATCTATTCAAGATGAATGACTTATGCTGAATTGGGCGAGGAGCATTGGGGAGGAGAATGGAATGGAAATCAAATGGCTGGAGGACTTCGTAACCCTTGCGGACACCTCCAGTTTCTCGAGAGCGGCTGAACTGCGCAACGTGACACAACCGGCCTTCAGCCGCCGAATCAAGCAGCTCGAGGGATGGCTGGGCGCGACCTTGATCAGCCGTGCGGCGATGCCTGCCGAGCTGACGCCGGCCGGCCGGAATTTCCTGCCCGTCGCACAGGAAACGATCCGGTCATGCTATGCGGCGCGAGAGGCCCTGCGTCCGTCACATGAACCCGGCCTCATTCGCTTCGCGGCACTGCACACGCTGACGGTTACATTCTTTCCGCAATGGTTGCGGGCGTTGGAGAAAGCAGGGGGAGCGTTCAACACCTCGCTGATACCGGACCGAGGTGGCATCGAGGCGAACCTGGATGCGCTCGTTGGCGACGAGGCCGATTTCTTCCTGACCTACGCCCATCCGGAGGTGCCATTCCATCTCGACCGCGGCAAATTCGCGTGGCTGACCGTCGCCCACGACCGGCTGATCCCTCTGGTGGCGCCGAACGTCATCGTATCCGGTCACTCGCAAGCCGGAAGAAATTTGCTCGATCGGGCCGTCGAGCAGCAGCGGCTGGCAATCCCCTATCTCAGCTACGGCTTCAATTCCTTCTTCGGCGTGGCTCTCTCGCGTCTTCTGCTTCGCCGCCCGCCATTTCGCCGCCGGACGACACATGAGAATACGATCAGTGCCGGTTTGATGAACATGGCGCTTGCGGGAGCGGGCGTCTGCTGGCTGCCTGAAAGCCTCGCACGCGACGAGATGGAGTCAGGGCGCCTCGTGCCCGCCTCGAAGGACGAGGGGTGGAATCTCGATCTCGAAATCCGCCTCTACCGCCACGCGGCGAGCCGCAATCGCAAGGTCGACGAACTCTGGCGCATGTCCAGGCAACTGCTGGAGCGCGAGCCGGCCTGACGACCGGCTCACGAAACGGCAGCCTCAGACCTTCATGAAAACGAGTGCACGCAGGATTTCGGCAAAATCCGCATTGGCGAAAGCAACGGCGCGCGGGCCATGGGCTCGTGCGCCCGGGTACCAGCCAGCACGATAGGCGTCGGTCGGATTGTTGAACTCGATCACCACTTCGTAGCGCTCGGCCCGGTCGGGGAGCGTCTGGCTGAAATCCGCCGACAGCGCGGACGCCACACCCTCGCGGATAAGCCGGCGCGACCAAGCGGGCGAGATCGACGTGGAGGCACGGCCTTTACCCTCAAGTGTCTCCACCGTGGACATACCGGGCACCATCGCGCGCGCATCCGCGCATATGGCCGCGTCGCCGGACAGGAAGACAGAAGGCACCCCATATCCCGCCGCGCAGAGCGCGTTCACGGTGAATTCGGAAGCCACCTCACCGTTCAGAAGCAGGCGCGATATGCGCAGGTTGGACGTGTGAGCGAGCGGATTGGCCTCGCTGCCTGCCTTGGAATGGTAGCCGGTGTAGATCGCCGCCGCAAAACCGGCATCGAGACCGAACATCATCGCATCGGGATGCCCCGACCAGCCACGCACGATCCGGACATAGTCCGGCAACCGATCGAGGATCAGATTGCGCCCGCTGTCATGAGCATCCTTGATCACGACCTCGGTCGCTCCCGCAGCACGAGCCCCGTCGCAGGCAGCAACGACCTCGGCAGTCATCAGTGCGCGGAACTCGTTCCAGTCGGCATGCGTGCGCTCGGCCTCGTCCCAATGAACGATACCTGCGGTACCTTCGATATCGGCAGAGATGAAAACTTTCATTGCAGCGGGTTCTCCTGTAGCCAATCGGCAAGGGCGGGATAAAGGCGACCGTTGCGGCCGGGCGTTGCAGGCGCCATGCAGAGCGCGTTCAGTACCGCCTCCTGTGTGGTTTCAGCGGCAGCGCGGAAGGCGGTGTCGATGAACGCGTCGGAAAGCCGGTCCTGGGCCGTAATGGGTGACGCCGGTTCATGATCGACCGGATCGGCGGTGGTGAAGCACAGGCAGATATCGCCGCTACCATTGCCCCAGAAGGCACCGAGCCGCGCCAGCCCCGCACCGCCGCGTTTGGCGACGCGCTGCAGCTGGCGATCGCCGAGCGGCAAATCCGTCGCCATGACGACGATGACGGAGCCCCGCTCCGGGCTGGCTGGACGGCGAGGATCCGGCCGGCGACCATCGGGCAGAATGAGGTCGCCGGCAGCGCCGAAATTGGCAAGAACCAGTGTTCCCAAGGTGAAATCACGCTTCGCAATCCGCAGTCGCCGCGACGCGGTACCAATGCCAGCCTTGAAGCCGAACGCCGTCATGCCGGATCCGGCTCCGACCGCACCCTGCTCCACCTCACCCGTCCGTGCGTCGTCAAGCGCCGCACAGGCGTCGGCGGGCGTTACCGCCATGGCCTGGATGTCGCTGATGCTACCGTCATTGCATTCGAAGACGAGGCCATTGACCGTCGAGGTCTTGCGCCCGATGGCCGGATTTGCCGCGATCGCACGGCGAATCAGCGCTTCGGTGCAGGCGGCCACACCAAACGTATTGGTCAGGAGAATCGGTGTCTCGATCGTGCCGAGTTCGGCGACCTGTATCAGTCCCGCCGACTTGCCGAAGCCGTTTATCACCTCGACCGCCGCACGCGGCTTCCTGCGAAAGATGTCGCCTGGATGAGGAACTATGGCGGTGACGCCCGTATGGATGCCTTCGGCGCTGAGCGAGCGGTGCCCAACCGCCACGCCAGGCACATCGGTAATGGCGTTTTCTGGCCCGGGAGCCATTACTCCCTCAAATATCAGTCCGAGTTCCCGCGCTGTTTTCATCTCTGTTCTCTTGTCTATGCCTGAACGCGAACCGCCTCGAGATAGAGCGTCTGCAGGTGACGCGTCATCGGGCCAGGCTTGCCGTCTCCGATCGACTTGTCGGCAATGCGCACGACCGGCATGACCAGACTCGAGGCTGAGGTCTGGAACGCCTCGGCGGCGCCCTGCGCTTCCTCGGGCGTAAAGGCACGCTCTTCTAAGAGCAATCCCTGTTCGGCACATAAACGTGCAACGGCGCGCTGCGTACAGCCCGGCAGCGTGGCACGGGAAGCCGGCCGGGTAAGGATTCGTCGATCCGCGGTGATGATATGCGCAGTCGAAGACGCGCCTTCCGTCACCAGTCCGTCCTCGACTAGCCAGACATCGTCGAAGCCTCGCGCACGTGCAGCCTGTTTGGCCATGACCTGTGCGAGCAGCATTGCCGTCTTGATGTCCCGCCTCCGCCAGCGCTGATCCGGAGCCAGGTCGACGGAGATTCCGTCGCGCTGCGCCGCGGTTCCCGTAAGCCGCTTCGCCTGGGTGAAGCCGACGAGCTTCGGCTCCATCTTGTCGCTGTACAGAAAGTCGCGATCGGCCTCGCCGCGCGAAACCTGAAGATAGACGGTGCCGTGCTGCAGGTCATTGCGTTCGATCAGCTCCAACTGGATCGAGACGATGCGATCCAGAGACAAGGCCAGGGGAATGTCCATCTCCTTCAGAGAACGGGCGAACCGAGCCAGATGCAGATCGTTGTCAATCATCCGGCCATCGATCACGGCCGTGACCTCGTAGACCGCGTCGCCGAACAGGAAGCCGCGATCGAAAAGACTGATTCGCGCCTCCTCCTCGGGAACGAAAGACCCGTGAACAAAGACGATCCTGCTCATGCAACCCCCATTTCGACTGTTTGGCCCAGGCCGGCACATTGACGCGAACTTGGGCCGGCTGACCAATTCAATTTCGGCAAAGGGTCATGCAGAAATAGCCTCGACTTTGGTTTGCAACATCGCACCTCGATGAGGGCCCGACGACTTCTCCCTCCCCGCAATGAGAGCGCAATTCACGCGCTCGCAGCGAGCACCGGATAGCTTTCGTGCATCTGGGCCAGCGGCTCGTCTGATGTCTGCTGGCAATCGACAAGCCGTCATGTTCCGGGTGCGCGCTAGCGGCTTTTGGAACCCGATCTGGGCTGCGGACTTGGAGGATCAGTGCCGACACGCGAAGCCCCGAGATCGAGGCAAACCTTGTCGCGGAGGCATCGGACCAAAGTCTGATCACACGCCAGGGTCACAGTTTGGCCCGATTCCGCCAGAATTTTCGCGCCTGCGTCGATACTTCAGTTCGTCTCGTCCGGGACGGCACAATCAGCAGCAATGCGAGCTGCAAGAATGCCATCGAGGAAGGCTCTCACAAGGAGCGAGTCCCGATCGGCCAAGGAGATTCATGTCTCGCGACCGGCAACTGGACGGACTTAGGACTCTCGCAGTCACAATGGTCCTCTATCACCACTTCTTTGCGGTCAATGGATCAGTCCTTGGCCATCTCGGCGTCCGTCTGTTCTTCGTCCTCAGCGGCTTTCTGATAACCCGGCTCCTGCTGGACGCACGTTCCTTAGCCGACTACCAGCCAAGTGCGGCGCTGAAGGCATTCTACATTCGCCGCGCACTGCGCATATTTCCTCCTTACTTCGCGATGTTGGGCTTCATATGGTTTGTCAACCTTGAGGGCGCCCGGGGCAGCCTCAAGTGGCACGCGCTGTATCTGTCGAACTTCTGGTATGCGCTTCGAAACGAATGGACGCCCTGGGTGTTGTGTCACGCCTGGAGCTTGAGCATCGAGGAACAGTTCTATATCGCCTGGCCTCTGGTGATCCTGCTGGCTCCGCGCCGGCTGATTGCGCCTGTTTGCGTCGCCGTCATAGCATTCTCGCTGGCCTATCGCCTCTATTGGCCATTTACGGGCACACCATCTCTGGCGCGGGACCTCCTTCCTCCGGCGTCCGTCGATGCGCTGGTGGCCGGCGCTCTCCTTGCCGTCTACCGCAGGAAAACCGAGGCTTGGCCCAGATGGATTGGGCCCCGATGGATTGGGCTAAGTGTCGTGCCCTTAACCCTAGCCTCGATCACGGTCCTGTGGTTGAAGTCGGTGTCCATGACACCGCCCCTGGAATGGGTGACATGGATCGGCGGGGAGGTGTTTCCCCTCATACCCCTCGTCATGCTGGTCGGATGCTGCTCATCGGGCATGCAGGGTGCATTCGGCCGGATGTTGGAACGACCGACGAGTACCGCGATCGGACGTATGAGTTACGGGGTTTACCTATTTCATCCAGTTGTGCTGTCGCTGATCGTCAAGGCTCAGTCCTGGATCCCGGTCAATGTCTCGGAGCAGGGGCCCGGTCGTTTTGTGGTTGCGACCGCAGCGACATTGATGCTGGCTTCGATTTCCTGGCTGGCATTCGAGAGGCCGCTCAACCAGCTCAAGCGCTATTTCCCCTACGTCAGCTCCGCGAGGCCGAGCACGCCGTCGTCCCGGCCGAGCATTGCCGGCGAGCGGGGGTATGAGGCTTCGGCCTATCGCCCGAGCTACGCCAACCCTGATGAACGCGGGAGCTGAAGGATGTCTGATCCACTGATCTCCGTCGTGCTGCCGGTCTATAACGGTGAACCCCATGTTGCCGCCGCACTCGAGAGCATTCTGCGCCAGGACTACACCCGCTTCGAGGTCATCGCTCTTGACGACGGATCGACCGATGGCTCGCTGCAGGTCCTCCAACGATATCAAAACGCCGACAATCGCATCCGGATCGTCTCACGGGAAAATCGTGGGCTGATTGCGACGCTGAATGAGGGAATCGCCTTGGCGCAAGGCGATCTCATCGCCAGAATGGATGCGGACGATATCTCCTACCCATCGCGCTTCTCGCGTCAGGTCGCGCTCTTTGCCCGACAGCCTCAGCTCGCCATCAGCGGCACCGGCATCGATCAGCTTCTCGGCAACCGGGTGGTCCGCGGCAGGCCAAATCCAATCTATCAGACTGGCGACTGGCACATCTTGTCGATGTTTTTTACCATCTTCTTGCATTCGACAGTGATGTACAACCGCAATGTCATTCCCGAAGACATGCTGGTGTACGATGCTGGCTATGTCCATGCCGAGGATTTCGATCTCTTCGGACGCATTGCACGGCAATTTCCAGCAGCGATGATCGATGAGAGCCTGGTCGCCTATCGCATTCATAGCGACAGCGTCTCAAGCAGGCACAAGCGGCAAATGCGGCGAACCCACCTGAAGATCGTGGCCGAGAACCTTGAACGACAGTCTCTCTGCGACGATCCCGGCGCCCTTCACGATATTGGTGCTGCCGTCACCAATGACACCGTGCGCCGCGCTGCGGATTGCATACTTACGATCGAAAGAAAAATCGCCGAGCAGGCAGGCCGCGCGTCCTCGAGCTATGCGCATGGAACCTTGTGCTTCTTCTATTTCCTCTATCAGCTCATTATCGATGAGCAGCGCCCGGAGCTGACACACGCCTTTCTCACGCAGACGGGAAAGTGGCGGCTCATCCGGCGTCGAGAGCGATACGGCCTTCTTTCCGCCGCTTATGCACCGTGGCTGTGCCGTTTCTCGGACGGTGCAACCCGGCGCATGGATCTCATGACGCGGTACTATCAATCGGTGCCCGCCAAGTCCGTACAGCCGCTTCAAGGGCTAGCATGATGGCGGGAAAGTATCGCGAATTCCCGCGCGCACGCGTTCATCACTCGCTGGGGTCACAGCCATGCTAGAGTTCGCCAAGTTGAGCTTTCGTCTCTTGCGTCAGGCACTCGGCCGGCAGGTCGGTCTGCTGGTGGTCGTCGTCATTTTGGGACTAAGCACCGCCGTTCTCGAAGGTACGGGCATCGGTCTCATCATCCCAATGCTCAGCATTATCGCCGGCGGGGAGGAACCGTCGGGAATGGCGGGGCTCTCAGCGGTCTTTCAGCAAGTCGGTGCCGGGTTGGATGACCGGGCAAGGCTGATTGTGATTGCCGCCGCAATCCTCGGATTGATCACCCTGAAGAATGTGCTCGCCTTCGCCAACGCCGTGCTCACCAATTTGATCTACGGCAGGGCCGGCCATGCCATGCGAAGCTCTCTTGCCCGCCAGCTTTTGACGGTTGGATACTCATTCTTCCTCCAGCAAAGTCCGGGGCGACTGCTCAACATCATATCAAACGAGTCATGGCGTGCTTCGGACGCAATCCAGACTACACTTTCAGCGGTCGTAAACGCATCGGCTGTGGTCATTCTCCTCGCCTTTCTCCTGCTTCTTTCATGGCAGATGACGCTTGGCGTTGCACTTGGGCTGGTAATAATCCAGGCCCTGCACGCGCTTCTCTCAGCCAGCCTCAGAGCCCCGAGCCGCAAAGTCACGTCGTTCAACGGTGAACTTGCCGCCAAGATGCTTCACCTCGTTCACGCCGGACGGCTTATCCGCGCCTTCGGACAGGAACAGCGGGAGAAAGCAGTCTTCGATACCTCGTCGGATGCGGTCAGAGAGGCTGGCTTCGATCTCCAATCCCGCCAGGCGGTATTGCCGCCACTGACAGAGGTGCTGCATTCGGCTCTCTTTTTGACTGTCGTCGTCAGCGCCTGGCTTTGGGGTATAAGCTTTCCTGTTATCGTGGCCTTCGTTGTCTTGCTTTATCGGCTGCAGCCGCATGTCCGTGCGCTGCAAATGGCATGGAGCGCCGTGCAAGGCTGGAGCGGGTCCCTGGAAGAGGTCAGATGGTTACTGGATCCGTCCGACAAGCCGAACCCACCGGCAGGCGATGCTCCGGTTCAGGCCATCCGTCAGCACATCAAATTCGATGGCGTGACGTTCAAGTATCCAGGCTCCGGCTCGCGACCCGTCGTGCTGCGCGCTGCGACCTTCAATCTTCCCAAAGGTCGTTCAACCGCCATAATTGGACGGTCTGGCGCCGGAAAGACGACGATCGTCAATCTCCTATGTCGATTTGTCGAGCCTGACGGAGGAAACATTCTGGTCGACGGCACCCCACTCAATCAAATCGATCCGATGCAGTGGCGGGGACAAATTGCGCTCGCCAGCCAGGATCTCGAGCTGATTGACGGCACCATTCTCGAAAATATCACCTATGGCCACAGCGCTTCGCTTGAAGAGGTCAAGAACGCAGCCAGACTTGCTGAAGCGCACGAATTCATCGAGAAGCTGCCAGATGGCTATGAGACCGTCGTCGGCTACCGGGGAGCTACCGTTTCGGCCGGACAGCGACAGCGCATCGCGCTGGCAAGGGCCCTGGTGCGCGATCCGGAAATCCTCATTCTGGACGAGGCCACGAATGCCATGGACGGACTGTCCGAGGCAGCGATTGTCGAAACCTTGAAATCAAGAGCCGGTCGGCGCACGACAATCGTCATCAGCCATCATCGCAGCACCATCTCGTTCTGCGACGAAGTCGTCATACTTCAAGATGGCCGCGTCAAGAACCAGACCTCCTTTGCCAAGATCGCGACATTGAGCATGGACCAGCTCTACGAGCTTGAAACGGCTTCCTCTTAGGTGTTGGCTCATGCCCACCACCGCGGCCAGCAGGTCACCAGGAGCTCGCATTCCCCGATATCGTCGCCAGTGGACGGTCTCCACCAAAGGCGAACATCTATGGCTTCCGATCAAGGATTGAGCGGCGGAAGCACGGGGGACGCGTCCAGGCGCACTGGTCGGCGGTAGTCAACGACTGCGGCCAGTCGCTCCCTGTCGATTTCAGCACGCCCGGATCGGAACAGCTTTTGAGAAAGAATGTCGACCTGGCGCTGTAGGTCGGTGGGGCCGAAACGAACCCATTCCTCCAGCGTGCCATTCCCCAGACTTCGGCTCCAGGTTTGGAGACCATTATAGATCTCTTGCTCGCTCCCCGAGCGGATGAGTTGGCGGAGCCGCTTCAAGCGGTAGCCGTGCGATGCCTGGTGTTTCAGGCCTGCGCCCTGCAGCAGACTGTTGATCACCGGCCAAAAGCGTAAGCAAGCCCACAACACTCCCATTGCCGCCAACAGCCCCATGATAGCCAGGGCGACTTTCTGTCTGACGACGTGGGGCGCCTGGCGTCGTACGTCATCCAGTACAGGCTTGATCGGGGTAGTGGCGACGGCGGGAGAGACGGCAACCGTTATCGACGGCAGCGAAGCGGATGTCTGCTCATGGCGCGCGACATCGAACCAATCATAGGAAACCGCAGGGATTGTAAACGACCCTTCCCTGTCCGCGGTATACACATATGTTTCGGTTCGGCGGCTTGCCGTCTCGCGCCCGACGGGGATGCCGTCTTCGATCTTCGGTTGCTTCTGGTATTGACGCAGCCCCGAAACGGTCCCGACCCCAATCGGGGGTATCATCATGGCTTGCGTGTTTTCCACCGTCACCGTGATTGTTCTGACAAGAGCATCGCCGACCTTGAGCGACGAGGCGCTCGGATCGAAAGCCTGTTCGATCGTGAGATCGCTGGCTGCGAAGACAATCCTTTGCCCAGCGGCCCCGGATGCCTCTCCGGCGTTGAACGAAACCGAAGGCGTTCTCACCGTTGCCCTTGTCGGCTTTCCATCGACCGAATAGCCCAACCCGATGTCGATTTCAGGCAGAACAAACTTTCCGGGCGCCTGCGGCACGACGGCATAGGATTTCCGAATTCCGGAATATTGAACGCCGTCGATGGTTTCACTGATGTTCTGCGTCCGCTCTTCTGGAAGAGTGACAAGAGCGTCTGGAACATCAAAAAGAGGAAACTGCGGAGGCGAGGTAAAGAAATCAGGCGCGAACACATCGACATCAACTCGCACCTGCTGCCCGGGCACAATGTTGCCGTTGTCTTCCACCGTGGCGCGCGCGAAGGGTTCCGCTCCCCAGGCCTGGGCCGGTAAAAGCAAAAGGAAGACACCCGGCAGAAACTTCATCATGGCTTGGTCTCACCCGCCTCGATGGCAAATTTTCGCGCCATGAGATCGGCGGGGCTCACCTGAATGTTCTTCATCCACATCTCCGACGTCTCTTCGACGACCTGGACCTCGCCTGCCTTGCCCTTGTCGGCTTTATTGTCAAATTGAACGCTGTCGGGCTTCTCGTTCGGATCCTGCTGCTGCTCCTGCTCCTTGTCTTTCTGTATCTTCAGCAGTCGCTGCGCGATTGTCAGGTTTCCTTGCGCGTCGGACCAGTCCTTCCGTTTTTCCAAGGCCTTTTGGTAGGCCGAAACCGCTTCCTCCAGATCTCCCAGATGAAAGAACGCGTTTCCCTGATTGTACCAGCTGTCCGCGCTGTCGATCGACGCAAACGCATCGATGGCATCCTGATAGTGACCGTCACGATAGAGCGCCGTCCCCTTCCACATGGGATCGCGGAAGTGCGCGGAGGCCGATGCATAGTCTCCTCGCTCAAAGGCGAGACGGCCCTGCTGATCGGGCGTCAACCAAAGGTCCATGAACCCGGCTGCTCCCGCGGACGAAGGCTGGAGCAGATGAAAGCAGAGCCCGATCGCTGCGAACTTGACCAGCCAGCCTCGCCGAAACGAAAGTGCTGACAGCGCCGCCGCCGGTGCGATGAACCACCATCCGACGTCGTGCCAGCGATCTCCCTGGGATGTCGTTTGTTGAGCGAAATTCGTCCTTACGCGCTGCCCGACCCACCTGATGTCGGTGTCATCGTCCGTCATCGTCGCGACATCCGCTCCAGCGTCATTCGCGAACTTCTTCAGAGCTTCCACATCCAGCCTGGCATTGATCCGAGCGCCACCCGCGTCATTGACGAAGCTACCGTCGGAGCGCTTGACGACGCCACCTTCCGGGGTGCCGACACCGAGAACGACAATTGCACTATGCAGCCCGTCGGACGCGACTGTCGCTCCCGCCTCGACGCCATCGGTTATAAGGAGGATCGTTCCGGGAGCTCCATCCCGCTGAAGCAGCCCATCCGCGAGTTTCAGGGCCGCAGGGGTATTCCTACCGGGCTTTGGCATAATGTCCGTGGCGAGCGCATCGGTATAGGTCTCGATGAGATCGGTGTCATCGGTCAGAGGGACCACCAGGTGCGCCGTACCCGCGTAGGCGACGACAGCAGTTCGTGCGCCATTCCGGCCAGCCAGAATGTCGTGGATCTTCAACTTGACCCGTTCAAGCCTGCTGGGGGAGACGTCGATGGCGTCCATCGTCGGCGAAAGATCAATGGCAATGACCAGGGAAGCCGTGTCGGCGACGAAGGGAGGGGCTTCGCGTTTCCAGGTCGGTCCGGCAGCGCCGAGCACCGCTATCGAAATCACGGCGGCCAACATCCAGGCTGGCATATACCGACGTCGCCCGTCGGGCTCGATCACGAGGCTGTCGAGCAGGTGCGGCGCGATCATGCCCTTCCAGCGATCGCGAATATCTCCTGAACGGGATGCCATCCAGACGATTGCCGGCGGCGCCAGAAGAGCGAGCAGCCACAGGGGGCGCAGGAAATGAAAATCGGAGATCATGCCGGCAATCTCCTTCGAACAAGGCTATACAATCCGGTTAGACCATACCAGGCGAGCATCGTGGCGATCGCTCCGCCCAGCGGCCAGAAGAACAGCTCAGTTCTGGGACGCCAGGACAGCTGCTTTTGGTCCTCAGGCGTGATCCGATCAAGCTCGTCGTAAATCTCCTGAAGCTGGCTTTGATCACCCCCAAAGAAGTAGCGGCCTCCAGTATCAGTGGCGATCTTCTCGAGCGACGCGGTGTCGAGTTTGTCCTCCCCCGTCGCCGCAGGGTCGCCAATACCGACCGTGTGGATGACAATCTGCTTGCTTTTGGCGATGCCGGCAGCTTTCAGAGGCGGCATCTTGCTGGCTGTATCGTTCCCGTCGGTCAGTAGTATCAGGACCTTTTGCGGCACCGTTGTCTTCTCAAACATTCGGATGGCGAGCCCGAGCGAATCCCCCATTGCCGTGCGCGGACCGGCAATGCCAGTCAAAAGGCTTTCCACGAGGTTTTTGACAAGGGCGTGGTCCATGGTGAAGGGAGCAAGGGGATACGGCGCGTCTCCAAAGGCGATCAGCCCGAGGCGATCCCCGGGTCGTCTGGATACGAAATCGGAAACGACGGTTCGAACTGCCTCAACGCGCGCCTTTGACGTACCGTCGGGCGCGGCGAAATCGCGCGTATCCATCGATTGCGAGAGATCGAGCGCGAGCAGGATGTCTCGCTGCGGTTCGGTCTTCACGACCGGTGGTTCGACATATTGCGGCCGTGCCAGAGCGAGAACGATGAGGCACCAGGCGATCAGATCGACCGCGACCTGCATCCAGGACCTCTTCGGCACGACAGAGCCCTCGGTGGGCTCCACGCCGGCGGCGCGTGCGACCTCGTTGAAAAATGGGAGGCGGATCGAAGCGGACGTTTCACGATGCGGGGGCAACAACCACCACACGATCAGGGGAGCCGGCAAGATCAGGAGCAGCCAGGGGAAATCAAGCTGGGACATGGTGCCCCTCGATCCAGCGCCGAGCGTCACGAACAAGTTCGTCTGCAGCCTCTGTGGAAACCTGTGCACCTGCCTGATACTCGAGATCGTCGAAGAACCGCTGAAATGCCTCGCGGTTCTTTGTATTGCCATGCGCGACAAGAAACGCTGCCCACGCAGATCCGGAGGTCGCGGCAACATCCTCCCGCGGCCAAGCCGCAAGAGCCGTACGCTTGAGCACCTCACCAAGGTCGCGGAGCGCCCGCGCGCGCTTGCCCGCGTCACGAACCGCGACCTCTATTGCTTCAAGGTGCTTCAGGGCTTCTCGGCGGTAGGCGTTTTTTCGCCACCGACGATAGGCCAGCGCGCACCACAGCAAGATTGCAAAGAGCAGAAGCAGCGCGACAATCAGCCAGCCCCAGGTTTGAGGCATCCAGGAAACCGGCGCCGGGACCACAATGTCCTTCAGCGAACGAAGCGCCATTTCGGTGATGGGGTCGAGTTTGGGTTCGGTGTCCATCATCGCCTCCGCTGACGCCAGGCGGATTGCTCAAGCAGGTTTCTCAGCTGGGGAGCGACCTCTTCTGCGGTGGAAATCGGAAGCATCGGAAGACCGAGTTGCCGCTGCCATTCCCGCAATTCGCGACCGCGATCTCGCGCGAAGGTGTCGATGGACTGGCGCACGCCGGCTTGCCTGAACGAGAGCTCCGCCTGCAGCGCACCGCCGCTCACCACGATATCTCCGGTTGTCGGCAATTCGAGCATGAACGGATCGTAGATCAGCAGGCAGATGACATCGTTGCGGCTGGAAAGCTCGAGAAGGAGCTGCCGCGTTGTGTCCCCATGGCCATCGTAGTCGCTGACCACAACCAAGAGAAAATCGTGATGTGCGACGCCCGCGACCTGCCGGAGAACGTTGTCCAATGCCTCGGGTGATGGCACCCCTGCATAGGTGGACTTCAACATCCCGTTCTTTTCGGCGATCCTGTCCGCCAGCGCAATCACGGCATTCCGGCTGCGGTGCGGCTTGATCTCGCTGATGTCTTCATCATTGAAAACGAAGCCGCCGACGCGGTCACCGGACCCCAGTATGCGCCAGGCCGCGAGCATCGCCGCTTGCGCGGCAGCTACCGATTTCATCGCGAAGCGGCTGCCAAAGAACATGTTGATGCGCTGGTCCACGACAACAATTGCAGGACGCTCCTTTTCCTCGCCGTAGACCCTGACGACGGGCTTCCTCGTTCGGGCGGTGACGCGCCAATCGATCGCGCGGACGTCGTCACCGGGGAGGTACTCGCGCAGCTCTTCGAAAATCAAACCCCGCCCACGCACCGAGGACTGCATGCGCCCCGCAAGCTGCTGATGGCTACGCGCACGCTGTAGGAAAGCCAGGTCGCGCGCGCGTCCCTCCAGGGCAACAAGTTCCTGGGTCGTGACATGTATGCCGTTCCCGATGCTCGGTGTCGGGGCCTTCATGAGACTGCCACCAATTCAGTGATGCGATTGATCACCTCATCCGCGCTCGTATTAGTGGCATGCGCCTCATAGGACAGAATAAGGCGATGGCGCAGGACGTCGTTGACGACCGCCTTGACGTCGTCAGGCGTCACATAGTCGCGCCCCTTGAGCCAGGCATGCGATCGTGAAACCTTGTCTAGGCTGATGACGCCGCGCGGGCTCGCCCCGACATGCAATAGCTTGGCGAGATCCCTGTCGTAGCGATCCGGGTACCTCGTGGCTATCACCAGAGCGACGATATATTTCTCCACCGGCTCTGATACCGCAGTGGCACCGATTTCCTTCCGCGCGTCGAATATCGCCTGGGGATTGAGTCTCGGGGCATCGGCGTGCTTGTCTTTGTTCTGCCCTGTATTCTCCTCGTCGCGATTGAGGCGCATGATTGCGGCCTCGGACGTCTCGTCGGGGTAGCCGACTTCGACATGCATGAGGAAGCGGTCAAGCTGCGCTTCCGGCAAGGGATAGGTGCCTTCCTGCTCGATAGGGTTCTGCGTCGCCATCACCATGAAAAGGTCGGGCAGCGGATAGCTTGTGCCGCCGACGGTTACCTGCCGCTCCTCCATCGCTTCCAAAAGCGCGGATTGGACCTTGGCTGGCGCGCGGTTTATCTCGTCGGCGAGGATAAGGTTTGCGAAGATCGGTCCCTGCTGAAATTTGAACTCGCCCTTTCCACCTTCGGAAAAATACACCTCCGAACCAGTAATGTCGGCGGGAAGCAGATCCGGCGTGAACTGCACACGTGACAGCTCTGAATCGAGGTTCTTCGCCAGGCTCTTGATCGCTCGCGTCTTGGCAAGTCCCGGAAGACCTTCGACAAGCAGGTGCCCGTTTGCAAGGAGACCGATGATCAGCCGCTCGACCATTGTGTTTTGACCAATGATGGATTGGCTGACCCGTTTGCCAAGCTCGAAAATATCGTCACGCGCCGTCATTCAGACTTCCTCCGATATCCGGCGGCAAGGGAGCTGACCTCAGCCCATCACCGCCCGTATCGAGTTTGCCTTCAATTCGTCGCGACTGAAGTACGCAACGGTAAATCCACCGAAACTGCGCGTAACATCCCGCCCTTCTGCAAGTGGAATTTGCCGTTGGTTCGGGCATGACAATATCCATGCTTTGCAGAGCGGCGGGTTAAATGATCCGAATTCGGCCGAACCCGTTCCGCCGGCAATGGGTCGATCACTGGAACTCGTAATCGGCGGGAACCATTTGAGTCTCGATGACCAATGTTACTTCGTCGCTCAGCTCCGGAATGGAGAAGTCCAGTCCCCATTCGCTGCGCCGAATGCTGCCGGTCGCCGAGAACCCGGCCTTCGGGATTCCCATCATCGGGTGCTTCGCCATCGAACCATTGAAGATGACGTCGAGGGTTGCCGGGTGCGTTTGGCCGCGAAAGGTCAAAAGCCCTTCGACGGTCCCAGACTTGTCGCCCGTCACGCGGATCGCCCTTGAGACGAAAGTGATCGGCTTGCCAGCGAGGAACATTTCGTCACCGCCGATCTTCGCGTCGAAGTCGACCCGTTCCGGCCAGGGATAATCGGTGCGAACTGAAAGCGGGTCGATCTTGACCGAAAGCGCGGATGTCTCCGGCTTCTCCGGATTCCATTCAAGCCGCGCGTCGACCTTTGTGAAGCGCGCGGTGTAGTGGGACAGGCCAAAATGGCTGAACGACCAATTGACGCTCGAATGCGAGGGGTCGGTCTTGTATGCTCCCGCGGGAGCCGGCTCACCGGAGTCCGCGGCAACGGAGAATGCCGTGTTCAGGGCGAGACAGATACAGAATGCCGTTATGCGAAGCATGGATATTTCCTTGAAGTCCATAGTTCTGAAATGGGCGGTCTGTTCAGGCCGCCTTGTTGTGACCAATCGCCTGGATCTTTTCCCAGACCCGTCCGAATTGGGGAACGTCGAGGTCGAAAAAGGTTTCAAACGTGTCCGCGAGATGGTCCGCGCTCGTGATGCGCAGCTCGCGAACGCTGTTTGGCGTGACGCTGCGCAAGCGATCGTTCTGCAGGGCGACATAGCCGTCCGTGGTATGACGCAGAACGGCAAGCGCATTTGTGAACGGCGATCCCGGGTCCCGCGTCAACCAGGCATGCGTGGCGGCCATGGCGGCCTCATCGCTGTGGTCGGCGCGGAAATCGAAACTGCGCGCGATGCCATGCACATGATTGTTGAAGCGCAACCAGCCGTCATCCGTCGGCATGATCGAAAAATCGAAACCGCGCTGGCTGATGGGTCCGACGGCAAGCGGGACGGGTTCGATGATGGCGTCGGCCACGCCCACTTCGGCGAGATAAGGTCGATGAAGATCGACCCGTAGCGTCAGGTGATTGCCGATCGCGATGTCGCCCAGCTTTTCACGGTCGACGCCGCCGCAAAGGCGGGTCACTCGAAAGCCGAGTGCATCGAGAGCCGCACCGAAGAGGCCATTCATCTCGTAGCACCAACCGCCGCGCCTTCCTTCCACCATCTTGGCGAAAGCCGATCTTGGTGTGATCGAGGACGGCCACTCCATGAAGGCATCCAGCGCTTCCCATGTGAATGTCATGAGGTGGGCGCGATGCAGTCTCGACAGGCTCTGAAGGTCGAGAGAAATAGGCCGGGAGACCCCGGTTTTGGCAAGATAGGCATCCAGCTGATTGGCTGTCAGCGTCATTTCGTTTTCGTTTGAAGGCGCGCGTGTCATCCTTCGGTCTCCTTTCGATGGACCGTTATTGAATTCTCGATGCTGTATTTCAGGGTGGCTTGTCGCCGGATCAGGCGACCTTGCGGCCTTCGACGGGCAGGAAGGTCAGGCCGAAATCCATCGCGACAGAGGCGATTTGCTCGGGCGTTTCGGGCTTGCAAAGCTCGATGATCGGAAAGAAATTCTCGAACCCGCCGGGCGTCACAACGACCATGATATGGCCTTCGCTTTCGCCGACATTCCGGAAGCGATGCGGAACGCCGCGTGGCAGCGCGATGCAGCCGCCTTCCGTCAGTTCGACATAGTCACCGGCACACCAGAAACCGAAGCGGCCAGACAGGACACGGAAGAACTCATCCTCGCGCTCGTGCATATGAAGCGGCGGACCTTCTCCGGGCGGCACGATGGCCTCAAACACACCGAACGAACCGCCGGTGTTGGCCGCCATCATGCGTATGACATGCTTGCCGAACGCCATTGCCGGCGTTCCATGGTTCGGCGGCGATACCGCCGCATGCGTAAACTTCTCCATCATTCACTCCAGGCTTCAGCCGTTTCGGTTGCGACGATTTCGTGCACGGACGGGTTCGGATGCCGTGCCGGTCCGATATGCCGGCATGATCTCGGCGTTTGCATTCGGGGGCATAAATCCACAAATGACGGGGCAGATGGTTATCCAGACGGTCCAATCCGTGCGAGGTTTCTATAGCGCGCCGGAAAAACGCGCGTTCCTAAAAGAATGTGCAAACCGTGCCGAATATCCTAAAAGGATGCTAAAGAGGATTAGGACACGCAGTGGGGGCGGCGGTGCAGGTCGACGACAAGCTTCTCGATTTCTTCAAGCGACCCCTTATGTGCATCATCGCCGCCGCCGACGAAACGGGGCACCCATCCGCTGGACGCGGAGTCGGCTTCCACATTTTCGAGGACCGGGAGACGATCGACGTCATCTTCTCTTCCTGGCAATGGCCTCGGCTCGAAACCTCCGTCCGGCAGACGGGCCGGATTGCCGCCACCTTCGTCAGTCCGTCTGACTATGTAAGCTTTCAGCTCAAGGGGGCCGCCTCGATGCGTGACACTGAGGCACATGATATCGATTGTGCCCACCGCTTCATCGCGGCAGCCACGGGCGAGCTTGAAGCCCTTGGAGTGCCCGGGCGCATCATTACGCCGTGGCTTACTGCTCGCGAGGCCAAGGTCGTTCGGCTTTCCGTGAGTGAAATATACATCCAGACGCCCGGCCCGCTTGCCGGCATGCTGGCTTTCGCGAGGCCCAAATGAACTTGCGTCTCAGCGATCTGTCAGCCTGCTTCGAAGGCGTCATTCCCTCCATCATCGCCACTGCCGCGGCCGACGGAACGCCGAACATCTCCTATCTTTCTCATGTGGTGCGGGTCGACGAAGACCACGTTGCCCTCTCCAATCAGTTCTTTGCCAAGACGGCGGCGAACGTGCGCGCCAACCCTCATGTCGCGCTGATCCTCGTCGATGGCTTCACGGGCGACCAATTCCTGCTCGACATCGGATTCGTGCGCTCCGTTGATGCCGGCCAACTGTTCGACAAGATAGCGCTCCAGCTCAAGGCGAGCAGCGCGCAGGTCGGCATGTCGGAGGTAATGCGGCTGCGGAGCGCGGATATCTTCCGGGTGCGCCGGATCGAGAAGGTCCCCTCCCCGGTGGAAACCGCGCGTAGCCCGACAGGCCGTGATCGCGTCAGCCTTCCCGCTCTCTCGGACGCAATCCGGGCCATCGAGCGGCAGGGAGAAGCGGACGAGATCATCGATAGCCTGCTCGCCGGTATTCAGCGCGTTCTTGGATATCGAAATGCGGTCGTGCTCATCCATGATAGCCATCGCGGCTGCCTGATCACGACCGGCAGCCTCGGCTACGACCGCTCGGGACTGGGATCGGAAATCGCCGGGAGCGAGGGGCTGATCGGCGCGGCGGCAACGAGCGGGCAAACGATCAAGGTCAGCGACATGAGCCGCGTGCGCCGGCTCGGGGAAGCGATCGGCATGGAGGCAGAGGCATCGGAAAACGCCACGCGTATCGTCGCCTTTCCGCAATTGCCCATGGTAATGAGCCAGATCGCCGTTCCCATGTCAGCTCGAGGCACCGTGACCGGAGTACTTTTCGTCGAAAGCGCGGAACGGCTGGCCTTCCGCGAGGAAGATGAGGCAGCCCTTGAAATTCTGGCGGGACAGGCCGCCAGTGCCTTGAGGGCGAGCGAACGGGAGGCGGCGTCGGCCGAGCCGACGCAGGGTGCACCCGCGCTCGCGTCCGAACCTGCGGCCAGCGGCCGGGATATCCGTGTTGTCCATCATCGCGTGGACGACAGCGTGTTCGTCGACGGTACCTATATCGTGAAGGGCATTGCCGGTACGCTGCTTCGTCTGATGCTCGAATGGCACCTGAGCGACGGCCGCAACGAGTTCACCAACAGGGAGATGCGGCTGGCCGTTGGCGGCCGGATGCCGGAGATCAAGGACAATCTCGAGACCCGGCTGTTGCTGCTGCGCCGGCGGCTCGAAGAGAAGCGGGCCCCAATCCGGATTGTCAGGGTCGGAAGGGGCCGCGTTCGTCTGGAGGCGGAAGGAGCACTCAGGTTCGACGGCGCTTGAAAAGCGCTGCCGACGACGAGGCGCCGCGCTATCGGGCAAATTTGCGGGCAGCCGCCACACAGGCAATCACCGCTGCGGTTACCGCAAACATCGTCCAGGTCACCGTTTCATGCAGCAGCGTTGCGGCAAGCGTCAGGCCGAGGAAGGGCTGAAGCAATTGCAGTTGACCGACGCTCGCGATTCCGCCTTGTGCCAGGCCCCGATACCAGAAAACAAAGCCGATCAGCATGCTGAACAAAGAGACATAGACGAGGCCGGCCAGTGCAGGAGCATTGATGCCCGAGAAGCTTGTCGGCATGAACCAGATCGATGCAAGGATCATCAGCGGCAGCGAGAGAACGAGCGCCCAGGAAATGACCTGCCATCCCCCGAGTTTCCGCGAAAGCTTCGCCCCTTCGGCGTAACCAAGCCCGCAGACGACGATCGCCGCCATCATCAAGGCGTCTCCGAGGGGCGCAGCACTCAGTCCCTGCGCCACGGCGAAACTGCAGACCAGCGCACTTCCCATCACTGCAAAGAGCCAGAATGCCAACTTCGGACGTTCGCCGCCGCGGATAACGCCAAAGATGGCGGTGGCAAGTGGCAGGAGCCCGATAAAGACCACCGAATGTGCCGAGGTAACATGCTGCAGGGCAAGCGCAGTCAACAATGGAAAGCCGACCACCACGCCTGCGGCAACCACCACCAGCGATACCAGATCGTCTCTTGCCGGACGCTTCTCCTTGAACAGCAGCAAAAGCAAAAGCGCCAGTGCTCCTGCAATTCCCGCTCGCGCCACTGTCAGAAACACCGGATCAAACTGCATGACCGCCACACGCGTGGCGGGCAGCGAGCCGCTGAAAATCACTACGCCGATAAGGCCGTTAAGCCACGCAGATGCGGTGCGGTCCATGTACACTGCCTTTCTCACATGCCGTTCTTATCGGCCCAAAGCCATGGAAGCACCAGCGACAATCTGGTACAGTTCAACAAAACTGTTATGCCTGAGGTAGCAGTACAGATGGATGTAAATACGGAACTCAACACCAGCCGGGTGGCGACGGTCATGGCCACGATCCGGCAACGGATCGCCGGCCGTAACCTGACGCCAGGCGCGAAATTGCCATCCGTTCGGGCAATGGCCAAAACATCCGGCGTGTCCACGTCGACCGTCGTCGACGCCTATGAGCGCCTGGTTGCCGAAGGCGTGATCCTGTCTCGACCGGGTTCGGGTTTCTACGTCGCAAACCAGGCCGCTCCATTTTCCCTCTCCGACATCGGCCCCAAGCTGGACCGAGCCGTCGATCCGTTCTGGGTATCCCGGCAGTCGCTTGAAGCCGATGACGGGGATCTGAAGCCAGGCTGCGGCTGGCTCCCACCGTCCTGGCTTCCGGAAAACGGCATTCGACGGGCCTTGCGAACACTGTCGCGTGCCGACAACACGGCGTTCGCCGACTACGGCTCGCCCCTCGGATTACCGGCGTTACGCCAGCACATCGCGCGACGCATGGCGGAGCGAGGCGTGGAGGCCTCCCCGGATCAGATCATGCTGACGGAATCGGGCACACAGGCGATCGATCTCCTCTGCCGTTTCCTTCTCGAACCTGATGACGTCGTGCTGGTAGATGATCCCTGCTATTTCAATTTCCAGGCGCTTCTGCGGGCCCATCGTGCCAGGATCGTCAGCGTTCCCTATACGCCCTCAGGTCCGAACATCGAACTGTTCGGCCAGGTTGTTGCTGAACATCGACCACGCCTCTACATCACCAACTCGGCAATCCACAACCCGACAGGCGCTACGCTTTCTCCTGTTGCGGCCCACAAGGTCTTGAAGATCGCTGATCAATTCGAACTCACCATCGTCGAGGACGATATTTTCGCCGATTTCGAGCACACGCCGGCGCCCCGTCTTGCGGCGTTTGATGGCTTGGACAGGGTCATCCATATCGGAAGCTTCTCCAAAACCCTGTCGGCCTCGGCCCGCTGCGGTTTCATCGCCGCAAAGCCGGAATGGGTCGATGCACTGATCGACCTCAAGATCGCCACCACATTCGGCGGCGGGCGGCTTTCGTCCGAACTTGTTTATAAGGTCCTCAGTGATGGCAGCTACCGCAAGCATGTCGAGGCTCTGCGCAGCCGGCTCTCGGAGGCGATGTTTAACGTCTCGGCGAAGCTGAAGAACCTCGGCATCGTTCCCTGGCTGGAACCCTCGGCAGGCATGTTTCTTTGGTGCCGGTTGCCCGGAGACGCCAATGCGGCCGATGTTGCACGCGCTGCCCTGGAACGGAAAATTGTCCTCGCCCCAGGAAACGCGTTCAGCCTTTCGCAATCAGCCCAGAACTTTATGCGCTTCAATGTGTCCCAGACGTTGGATGCCCGCGTCTTCGATGTGCTGCGCGACACATTGAGGGGCTGAGAGGGCGGCAGCCGGTTTGCGATCATCGCTCGAACATGTCCTGCCATTGCCGCTCGCCGATCATGCAGTCGGTCGCGGGCTGGCCGGCGATCCGCTGTGTCGCCGGCGGCGGAGGAAGACCACTGACCTCAAGCACAAGTTTCCGCCGCACCGCGACGGCGAAATCCTCGATCTTGTAGACTGGCAAGACGAAAGAACCCGGGCCGCCGATCACGCAATCCGCATAATACCTGTCGAGACCGCCTGGAGCCCCGGACGGGCGCAGCATGAGCGCAAGTCCATTGATGACCATGCCCGTCTCCACTGCCTTGTCGCGAGTTGGCGCAACCGGACTGCCGGAATTGTTCGTACCGTCTCCCGAGACGTCGATCACCTGTCGCATACCGGTGTAGGGGCTGGAGACGATCATCGCAGCCCCTTGCGCAATCGCGGTGGAGATCGACGTGCGGCGCTGCGTGGCGATCGGCCGCTGCTCGAGCTTGTTGGCAAAGTCGATCGCGTCCTGCTCCGTCGCGATCACATGCCAATCGATGACGGAATCCGGCACCACGTAGCCCGCCCATTCGAAGTAACTGATCGCAATGCGGCCTGTGAGGCCCCCGGTCACCGCGTCGATGAATTCTCTGTGCTTGAGCGCCTCGACATAGCCTTCGCGCTGGATGCGAGCCTCTTCCTGATCCATGGATCGAGAGGTATCGACTGCGAGGACGAGTTTCACGTCAACCTCGCCTCCCCCGGGTTCCGCCACAACGGGGGTTGCACCGGAGAGGCTGATCAGCATCGCGAGCGTCGCAAACATGGCACTCCAATCCCCTTATCCAAGCAGTCAAAAATGTAGCACAGCTTGATATGCAGGCGACGGTGCCTTGCATCCCCTGGGTCAAATTTCAGTGATGGGTCTGCGCGATGCCGGCGTCTCTGAACGTGCCCGCTACAGCAGCTCGGACTCACCCCTTGATTTAAGTTGCGCACAATCTCATCTGAATAGACACTATTTCAACCTGTCGAACCGACAGCCCCTCGCCTTTGCAGCCGCTGCCGTTCCTCAAAGCGACGCTTGCGCGTCGGAGGAGTTTTCATGGGATTCCTGGATCGTGACATCCAACCGTCTCAGGACGCTAGCCTGTTGGATGCCTATTCTCATTCTGTATCGAACGCGGTCGACCTCGTCGGCCCCGCGGTCAGTCGCATCGAAAGGGTGGGCGGCCGCGCCGGACACGGTTCCGGCTTCGCGATCTCTCCCGATGGTCTTGTCGTGACGAACAACCATGTCGTCGACGATGCCAAAACCGTTCGCATCAAAACGCCAGATGGCGCTGTGATCGAGGGCAAGGTGCTGGGCCGGGATCCGGACAGCGACCTCGCTCTCATTCGAGCGAACGACTGGCCGGGCGCCTGGGCCAAGCTTGGGGACTCGAAGAGCTTGAAGCGCGGCCACATCGCAATCGCAATTGGCAATCCGCTCGGTTTCGAGTGGACCGTGACGGCTGGCATCGTATCCGCGCTCGGCCGATCGATGCGCGCCGCCAGCGGACGCTTGATGGATGATATCATCCAGACCGATGCGGCGCTCAATCCTGGAAATTCCGGAGGCCCGCTTGTGTCCTCGGCAGGCGAGGTCATTGGCGTTAACACGGCCGTGATCCAAGGTGCGCAAAGCATCGCCTTCTCTGTCGCTTCCAACACCGCCAAGCATGTTGTGTCGGAACTCTTGAGGTTCGGCCATGTGAGGCGCGCCTACATCGGCATCGCGGCGGATACCGTGGAACTGCAACGCCGCGTGGCCCTGGAAGCCGGGCTTGTCCAGACAACGGCAGTGCGACTGCGCCGGGTCGAAATTGACAGTCCCGCAGCGCGAGCCGGGCTTCGGGAAGGTGACTATCTGCTTGCGATTGATGGCCACCCGACCTCTGGTATCGACGACGTGGTCAGGCTCATGGATGGCGACAGGATCGACATGGACGTCGAGGTGCTGATCTTTTCAGTCGCGGGGCGGATCGAACGCCACACGGTCCGTCCGACCCATCGCCCGAAGTCGGCTTAGCCGCCAGGCCGTAGCCCTCGACCTCGCCCAATCTTACACGCGGTCTCAAGCTGTGAAGGAACGACCGAGCGCCCGCGATTGTTTCCTAGTTGAAAGGAGACGTCATGAGAGAAGAGTTACGCGAGATATCGTATTCACCGGCCATGTTGCAGAGACAGTATTGCCTCGACAAGGGAGAAGCGCGGCGGCTGCTGACCAGTTTCGGCAGCTCCCGGCATGAAATGGATAGGCTGCTTGCCGCGCGAGGCAGAACAACATTGCATCGAAGGCGCGAAATTCATACGCCTCTGTCAAGAGTTCCCTTTGGCATCGGATAGCCACCGATCGTGACATCGTAACAAATCACGGTCGGTCAGGAACCCGACGGCTGCCTGGGAGCGGTGGCGTCGAAAGGTCATTCGTCAGCCTTAAGCTTGTGCTTTCCGCTACTGGCCCCCGCGCCGAAAGATAGCACCGCCACCATAATCTCGGCAGCCGCCAGCGTTGCGATGACAGCGGGGCGCTTATCTTTTATGGCGGTGCCGCCGATCGGGCAGACGAGGCGATCAAGAAGCTCTGGCCTGCCCACTTCGCGTGATAACCAATTCCTGAAGGTCGCACGCTTCGTCTTCGAGCCGATCATCCCGACATAGGCGGCATCGTCCCGACGCAGTGCTTCCGTGGCAATCAAAAAGTCGAGCGCGTGATCGTGGGTGAGGATGACAAACGCGCTTCCTGCCGGTGCATTGCGCACGATCGCCTCGGGCACTGCGGTCAGGCACGTTTCGATCCCCGAAGCACGCGAGGCGGCAAGCTCGTCTTCACGGGTATCGACCAGTATTGTGCGCAATGGCGCCAGTGACAGTGCAAGGGCCAATGCGTCGCCGACGTGACCGGCTCCAAAGACATAGACATGGGGCCGTTGGGCAATCTCGTCATCGGCCCGAGCAATCAACTCATCGGCCAGTTCGTTTGTGACCGCGGTGAAGGAAAGGCCAACGCGACCACCGCAGCATTGACCGATCTCAGGCCCGAGAGGAATGCTCATCGTCGCTACCGACTGGGACTGGCGGAGCGCCCGTCGTGCCTGGTCGATCGCCATATATTCCAGTTGACCACCGCCGATCGTTGAAAAGGAGCGGCTCTTGGACACCAGCATCCAGGCATCGGTATCGCGCGGCGTCGAGCCGGCTGCTCCCGTCACTTCGACGAGTATGCAATCCGGTTCTCCGCGCAAAAAGTCCCGCAAATCCTCGCGAGCGGCCGTCATACCGATCAACCTTTCCTTTTAAGTACACACATGCACTCGATGGCCCTCAACACACGTCTGACATGGCCGAAGCACCAATGCACGAAGGAATATGATAGTCCGCAATGCTCGCCGCCGCCATATCGCAGGCGCCTCCTCGACAGCGGCCCCTCGTACTCGGCACGGCAATGGTGCGCCGTTTAAATACATCGTCAGCCGGGTATCTTCCTGCGCCGAGGGCGGAACTTTGAAATGTTCAGGGCTCGATCCGGGATACGTGACGCATAGTCCTCGAGCTGCGCCCGTCCTGCCCGGCCGCGCCACTGCCCTCGCGCCGGAACGCGTCGGGGCTTTTCGACATCCATTTGCGGAAGGCTCGGAAGAAGGCGCTGGGCTCCGAATAGCCAAGCTGGGCGGCGATATCGCCTGTTGTCTTCGACGTGTTGAGCAGCAGATCGACGGCAAGATCGCGGCGTATGTCATCCTTGATGCCGGCGTAACTCTGGCCTTCGTCACGCAAGCGGTGACGCAAGGTTGAGGGCGGTATCCGCATTTCAACAGCGAGATCCGAAAATGTCTTCCATGCGGCCGGAGGCAACTTGTCCAGGCGCCGCCTGACGCTGGAGGCGAGCCCCGCATCGTAGCGATAGCGCACGAGGATATTGGCCGGTGCGCCCCGCAAAAACTGCTTCAGCGCCTGTTCCGTGCGCGTGACCGGCAAATCCAGCATTGCGCTGTCGAAACCGAGGCGACTGGTTGGTTGTCCAAACCTGACGGGCGCTCCGAAGAAGAGCCGATAGTCAGCCCCCTGCGTCGGCTCGGCGCAACGGAAATCGACAAGCCGAATCGGAATGCGTCTGCCGACCAGCCAGCAGGTTATCCCATGGATAAGGATCCAATAGGTGCGATAGGCGAAGGCCGACCGTGCTTCACAGGCGTCCGTTAACTCGATCTGGGCAAGCCCGTCTCTGACAACAAGCTTCCCACGCGGATCGTCCAGCACTACGTCGAGGAAACGTAGTGCCCGTCGCAGCGCATGGCCGAGCGTCGGCGCGTGCAGGACACAATGGCAAAGCAGCGTAAAGCTGCCGCTGCGCATCGGACGCCCGCCCATCCCGAAAAACTCGTCATCGAGCTCCTTGGCAATCGCAAGCCAGAGAGCGCCATAGCTCTCGGCGGATACGGGCTCATCGATAACCTCGGGCAGCCCCAGCGACACAAGAATTGGCACTGTCGGCCGCCCTGTTCGGCGCAAGCTGTCAAGCGCCTCCTCGACGAAGCCGCGCGCGATCATGCGTCTCTCAATGTCAGCCACCAGCTCCTCCACCTATGGCAAAACTGTCCGAAACAATGCAGCATTTTTGTCATCGCTTGCAATATGGCGACGGAATAGAATCCGTCAGCTTGGGCTGGGCCGGGGAGGTTGGCACGGTTCGGGCAGACGATCGCGAGGTGATGGGAGCAAACCGATGCTGATCCGTGAAGGAAGCTTTATCGTTACCGGTGGAGGTTCTGGCCTGGGCGCTGCCACGGCGCGCATGCTGGCTGAGAACGGCGCGCGCGTCATCATCGCCGACCTCAACGAGACTGCCGGCGAAGCGATCGCCGCGGAACTCGGGGTGAACGCAAGATACATCAGGGCCGATGTGACGAGCGCCGGGGATGGTGCAGCTGTCGTGGCCGCCGCGATGGAGGCCTTTGGCGGCCTGAGCGGGCTGGTGAACTGCGCCGGCGTGGCGCCGGGCGAGAAGATCATCGGTCGCAACGGCCCCCACGACCTCGACAGCTTCGTGCGCACGATCACCATCAACCTCGTTGGCACGTTCAATATGATCCGATTGGCGGCATCTGCCATGCAGCAGCAGGACCCGGACGCTGAGGGGGAGCGCGGCGTCATCGTCAACACCGCATCGATCGCGGCCTTCGATGGACAGGTTGGACAGGCCGCATACGCAGCGTCCAAGGGTGGCATTGCCTCGATGACGCTTCCGATTGCACGCGAGCTTGCCCGCCATGGAATTCGGGTCGTGTCGATCGCCCCGGGCATCTTCGAGACGCCGATGATGGCCGGCATGCCACATGAGGTGCAGGAAGCGCTCGGCAAGAGCGTGCCTTTCCCGCCGCGCCTCGGAAGGCCTGCGGAATTTGCGGCGCTGGTGCGCCATATATGTGAAAACAGCATGCTGAACGGCGAGGTCATTCGCCTCGACGGCGCACTGCGCATGAGTGCGCGCTAGCGCGTTTTGACCAGGAGACTTGAACATGGCTTTGCAGGACCCTGTCGTCATTGTCGGAACGGCGCGCACGCCGATCGGCGGCTTCCAAGGCGAACTCAAAGGGGCAACGGCGCCCGACCTCGGTGCCACCGCGATCCGCGCGGCACTTCAACGAAGCCGCGTGGAGCTGGATGCCGTCGACGAGGTCGTCTTCGGCTGCGTGCTCCCGGCCGGCCTCGGCCAGGCGCCTGCCCGGCAGGCGGCGATCGGCGCGGGCCTGCCTTTCTCGACCGGTGCAACCACCGTCAACAAGATGTGTGGCTCCGGCATGAAAGCCGTCATGTTGACACATGATCTCCTGGCAGCGGGCAGCGCCACGATCGGCGTCGCCGGCGGCATGGAAAGCATGACCAACGCGCCCTATCTTCTCGATCGTGCCCGTGGCGGTTACAGGCTCGGCCACGGACGCGTCATCGATCATATGTTCCTCGACGGGCTGGAGGATGCTTATGACAAGGGACGTTTGATGGGCACCTTCGCCGAGGACTGCGCCGAAGCTTACCAGTTCACGCGCGAGGCGCAGGACCGTTATGCGGTGACATCATTGACCCGAGCGCAAGAGGCGATCCACACCGGCTGCTTCGAGGCCGAGATCACGCCAGTCACGATCGCTGCGGGAAAGAGCGAACAAACGGTCAGCCGGGACGAGCAGCCGGGCAAGGCGAAGATCGACAAGATCCCGCTCCTCAAGCCTGCCTTTCGTGACGGCGGGACCGTGACAGCTGCCAATTCCAGCTCGATTTCCGACGGTGCGGCCGCCCTCGTGCTGATGCGTCGTTCCGAGGCCGAGCGCAAAGGACTGGCACCGCTCGCGACCATTACTGGACACGCCACACACTCGCAGGCGCCCAATCTCTTTGCTACGGCTCCGATCGGCGCCTTGCAGAAGCTCTCCGATCGCACCGGCTGGCCGCTCGAGACCGTCGATCTCTTCGAGATCAATGAGGCCTTTGCGATTGTCGCCATGGCTGCGATGCGCGACCTCAGGCTACCAGAGGAAAAGGTTAACGTGCACGGCGGAGCCTGCGCTCTTGGCCACCCGATCGGCGCATCCGGCGCGCGTATCCTGGTCACGTTGCTTGCCGCCCTCAAACGCTACGACCTGAAGCGCGGGATGGCAGCTCTGTGCATTGGCGGCGGCGAAGCGACCGCCGTGGCCATCGAGCGGCACTAGAGCGGACAGCAAGGAGGCAAGCATGGTTCTTTCCGATCTCCAGCAGCAAATTCGCGATCTGGCACGCGATTTTGCCCGCGAGCAACTTGCCCCTGGTGCGGCAGCACGTGACCGGGAACACAGGTTTCCGCGCGAAGAGCTGAGCGAGATGGGCGAACTCGGTCTGCTTGGCATGCTGGTTCCCGAGGAATATGGCGGCTCCAATACCGGAACGCTCGCTTATGCAGCAGCTCTCGAGGAGATCGCTGCAGGCGACGGGCCATGCTCGACGATCATGAGCGTCCACAGTTCGGTCGCATGCGTACCGATCCTGAAGTTCGGCACCGAGGAGCAAAAGCAGCGTTTCCTGCCGAAGCTTGCCAGCGGCGAATGGATTGGCGGCTTTGCGCTGACGGAGCCGCAAGCAGGTTCGGAAGCGTCCAACCTGCGCAGCCGCGCGCGCCTCGATGGCGATCACTACGTGCTCGACGGCGCCAAGCAATTCATCACGTCGGGCAAGAACGGTCAGATGATCATCGTTTTTGCGGTGACCGATCCGGATGCCGGCAAGAAGGGGATTACCGCCTTCATCGTACCGACCGACACGCCGGGCTACGAAGTCGTCCGCGTCGAGGAAAAGCTTGGCCTGCATTCGACCGACACCTGTCAGATCGCCTTCAGCAGCATGCGCATCCCGGCCGAATTGCGGTTGGGTGCGGAGGGCGAAGGCTACCGGATCGCGCTGGCAAATCTCGAAGGCGGTCGCATCGGCATCGGCGCTCAGGCTGTCGGCATGGCACGCGCCGCTTTTGAGGCAGCGCGCGACTATGCACGCGAACGCACGGCTTTCGGCAAGGCGATCATAGAGCACCAGGCGGTCGCCTTTCGCCTTGCGGATATGGCGACCCAGATCGAAGCGGCGCGCCAACTCGTCTTTCACGCTGCGGCACTGCGCGACAATGGCCTGCCGTGCCTCTCCGAAGCATCGATGGCCAAGCTCTTCGCGTCCGAGATGGCAGAGCGGGTCTGTTCGGATGCGATCCAAATCCATGGGGGCTACGGTTATATGGCGGACTATACGGTCGAGCGCATCTATCGGGATGTGCGCATCTGCCAGATTTATGAAGGCACAAGCGACGTGCAGAGAATGGTGATCGCGCGCAATCTATAAGAACAAGAACTGCGGCGTTCCTCTTTGAGGAGAGAAGCGAACATCGCAGTTGGGAGGGAAAATACGATATGACGGACACAGCTCAACTGAGCCTTCATGTGCCGGAACCTGCCGTCCGGCCGGGCGGTCTACCCGATTTCTCCAACGTGAAGATAGCCAAGGCAGGCGTGGTGCCGCGCCCCGAGGTCGACGTTGCGCCGGAAGAGATCCGCGACCTCGCCTACTCGATCATTCGTGTCCTCAACCGCGAGGGAGAGGCTGTCGGCCCATGGTCGGGCATGCTCTCCGACGAAGAGTTGCTGACCGGCTTGCGCAACATGATGAAGCTTCGCGCCTTCGATGCTCGCATGCTCATGGCGCAGCGGCAGGGCAAGACGTCCTTCTACATGCAGCATCTCGGCGAGGAAGCAGTCAGTTGCGCCTTCCGCAAGGCGCTTCGCAAGGGCGACATGAACTTCCCGACCTACCGCCAGGCAGGTCTCCTGATCGCCGACGACTATCCGATGGTCGAGATGATGAACCAGATCTTCTCGAACGAAAGCGATCCGTTGCGAGGGCGCCAGCTGCCGATCATGTATTCGTCGAAGGAACACGGCTTTTTCACCATCTCGGGCAACCTCGCCACCCAATATGTCCAGGCGGTCGGCTGGGCCATGGCGTCGGCCATCAAGAACGACAGCAGGATCGCGGCTGCCTGGATCGGCGACGGCTCGACGGCGGAGTCTGATTTTCATTCCGCTCTGGTGTTCGCCTCTACCTACAAAGCCCCGGTCATCCTCAATATCGTCAACAATCAGTGGGCGATTTCGACATTCCAGGGGATCGCCCGCGGCGGCTCCGGCACGTTTGCAGCGCGCGGACTTGGTTTCGGCATTCCGGCCCTGCGCGTCGATGGCAACGACTATCTCGCGGTCTACGCCGTCGCACGTTGGGCAACCGAGCGGGCACGGCGAAACCTCGGCCCCACCCTGATCGAATATGTCACCTACCGCGTTGGCGCCCATTCGACATCTGATGATCCGAGCGCCTATCGGCCAAAGACGGAGTCCGAAGCCTGGCCACTGGGCGATCCGGTGCTGCGCTTGAAAAAACACCTGATCATCAGGGGTGCATGGTCGGAAGAGCGGCATGTCCAGGCCGAAGCCGAAATCATGGATGAGGTGATTGAAGCCCAGAAGCAGGCCGAGCACCACGGCACGCTGCATGCAGGGGGCAGACCCTCGGTGCGAGACATCTTCGAAGGCGTCTACGCGGAAATGCCGCCACACATTCGTCGCCAGCGGCAGAAGGCAGGTTTCTGACATGGCCAGGATGACGATGATTGAAGCGGTGCGCAGCGCCATGGACGTTTCAATGGCCCGCGACGACAATGTGGTGGTGTTCGGCGAGGACGTCGGATACTTCGGCGGCGTGTTTCGCTGCACCCAAGGACTGCAGGCAAAGTACGGCAAGACAAGGTGCTTCGACACGCCGATCAGCGAGTCCGGCATTGTCGGCACCGCGATCGGCATGGCGGCCTATGGTCTCAAGCCCTGTGTCGAGATCCAGTTCGCCGATTACATGTATCCGGCCTACGATCAGATCACCCAGGAGGCGGCCCGCATCCGCTATCGCTCGAACGGCGACTTCACATGCCCGATCGTGTTGCGAATGCCCACTGGCGGCGGCATTTTCGGCGGCCAGACTCACAGCCAGAGCCCGGAAGCATTGTTCACACATGTCTGCGGCTTGAAGGTCGTCGTACCCTCCAATCCCTATGACGCGAAGGGGCTGCTCATTTCCTCGATCGAGGATCCGGATCCGGTGATGTTCCTGGAACCGAAGCGGCTCTACAACGGGCCATTTGATGGCCACCACGAGCGTCCGGTCACGCCATGGTCGAAGCACGACCTCGGAGAGGTGCCCGAGGGCCATTACTCGATCCCGATCGGCAAGGCCGACATCCGGCGCTCGGGCTCAGCCGTGACGGTCATCGCCTACGGCACGATGGTGCACGTGGCGCTTGCCGCCGCCGAAGACACGGGCATCGATGCCGAGGTGATCGATCTGCGCAGCCTCTTGCCGCTCGACCTCGATAGCATCGTGCAGTCCGTCAACAAGACCGGGCGCTGCGTCGTCGTCCATGAGGCGACCCTGACGTCGGGGTTTGGCGCAGAGATCGCATCTCTCGTGCAGGAGCACTGCTTCTACCATCTCGAAGCGCCGGTCATGCGCGTTGCCGGCTGGGATACGCCCTATCCGCATGCGCAGGAATGGGACTACTTCCCCGGCCCCGGACGGGTTGGACGGGCGCTTGCCGAAGTCATGGAGGCCTGACACATGGGCGAATTCACGATCAAGATGCCCGATGTCGGCGAAGGTGTGGCGGAGGCCGAGCTTGTTGAATGGCACGTCAAGGCGGGCGACCCGGTCAAGGAGGATATGGTCATCGCCGCCGTCATGACCGACAAGGCGACGGTCGAGATCCCTTCGCCCGTTACGGGGACCGTCGTCTGGTTGGGCGCTGAAATTGGCGACAAGATCGCCGTCAAGGCGCCGCTTGTCAGGATCGAGACTGGCGATGGCGAGACGGCAGATGACGTGAAGGCACCTCCTGCCGAGGCACCGGCGAAAGCTGCCGACAGTCCACCCCCTGCCGTCGAGCCGGACACCCGGCCGGTCACCAAGGCCGCGATTGTGCTTCGCCCCGAGGCTTCGACACCGGCAGAAAAGCCGCTGGCATCACCATCCGTGCGGCTCTTTGCAAGGGAAAGCGGCGTTGACCTGCGCCAACTCAAGGGATCGGGACCCGCCGGCCGCATTCTTCGCGAGGATGTCGAGCTATTTATCGCGCGCGGCGAAGTGCCGTCCCAACCGGTAACGATCGCCAAACGGACGTCGACCGAGGAGATCAAGCTCACCGGCCTCAGGCGCCGCATCGCCGAAAAGATGTCGTTGTCGACCTCTCGCATTCCCCACATCACCTATGTCGAGGAAGTCGACATGACGGCCCTGGAGGAATTGCGGGCCACCATGAACCGCGACCGCAAGCCGGAGCAGCCGAAGCTCACTGTCCTGCCGTTCCTGATGCGGGCAATTGTAAGGGCTGTCGCCGAACAACCGAACGTGAACGCGACCTTCGACGACGACAAGGGCATCCTCACCCGGCATGGCGGTGTCCATATCGGCATTGCCGCACAGACGCCCGCCGGTCTTGTCGTCCCTGTTGTCAAGAACGCTGAGGCGCGTGGGATCTGGGATTGCGCGACCGAGATGGGCCGCCTGGCGGATGCTGCGCGCGCGGGCACCGCAACCCGCGATGAATTGAGCGGTTCGACCATCACCATCAGTTCGCTTGGGGCGCTTGGCGGCATCGTCTCGACTCCAGTTATCAACCATCCGGAGGTCGCGATCGTTGGCGTCAACAAGATCGCCGTGCGCCCGGCCTGGGACGGCACCCAATTCGTGCCGCGCAAGATGATGAATCTTTCCTCGAGTTTCGACCACCGCATCATCGACGGATGGGATGCCGCCACCTTCGTCCAACGTGTTCGGGTCCTTCTCGAGACGCCCGCCCTTATCTTCATCGAAGGCTAACATCCATGAAAGAGATCGTCTGCAAGCTTCTCGTCATCGGCGCCGGGCCGGGCGGCTATGTCTGCGCCATCAGGGCCGGACAACTCGGCCTCGATACCGTCATCGTCGAGGCGGGCAAGCCCGGCGGCACGTGCCTGAATGTCGGATGTATTCCGTCAAAGGCGCTCATCCATGCGGCCGAGGAGTTTGGTGCCACAAGACAGATGCTTGCTGGCAAGAACGCAATGGGCATTCGTGTCGAGGCTGCGTCGATCGACCTTGCAAAGACCATCTCCTGGAAGGATGGGATCGTCGGTCGGCTGAATGGAGGCGTCTCCGCCCTGCTGCAGAAGGCCAGGGTCAAGATCGTTCACGGTCGTGCGGCCTTCCGCGACGGCAAAACCGTGGAGGTCGAAACCGAGGTCGGCACGCAGGTCGTTCGTGCCGAGACGGTGGTGATTGCTACGGGTTCCGAACCTGTGGAACTCGCAGCCCTGCCGTTCAGGGGTCGGGTCATCTCGTCCACGGAGGCGCTCTCGCTGGCCGAATTGCCGAAGAAACTCGTTGTTGTGGGTGGTGGCTATATCGGCCTCGAACTCGGCACGGCATTTGCGAAGCTGGGGTCGGAGGTAACGGTCGTCGAGGCGATGGAGCAGATACTGCCGCAATATGATGCCGATCTCGTGCGGCCGGTTGCACGACGGCTTGGCGAACTTGGCCTTCGGGTCCTGACAGGCGCAAAAGCGAAGGGCCTTTCGGACGACGGCAATGCGCTGGCCGTCGAGACGTCGGACGGCCAAGAACAACTGCTTCCCGCCGACCGCGTGCTGGTGACCGTCGGTCGCCGCCCCAAAATATCGGGATCGGGTATCGAGGAGCTCGATCTCGATCGTACAGGACCATATCTGCGTGTCGACGATCGCTGCCGCACCTCGATGCGGGGCGTCTATGCGATCGGTGATATTACCGGCGAGCCAATGCTGGCCCATCGCGCCATGGCGCAGGGAGAAATGGTTGCGGAGATCGTTGCCGGCAAGCAGCGTGCCTGGGACAAGCGTTGCATCCCGGCGATCTGCTTTACCGATCCGGAAATCGTAACGGCAGGACTTTCGCCGGAGGAGGCGCGCGCCCAAGGCTACGCGATCCGGGTCGGGCAATTCCCGTTCAGCGCAAACGGCCGCGCAATGACGATGGTGTCTGAGGAAGGCTTCGTGCGGGTCGTGGCGCGTGCGGATACCGGTCTCGTTCTTGGCCTGCAGGCCGTCGGTGCGGGTGTCTCAGAACTGTCGGCGAGCTTTGCGCTGGCAATCGAGATGGGCGCACGGCTGGAGGACCTCGCGGGCACGATCCACGCGCATCCGACACGGAGCGAGGCCCTGCAGGAAGCAGCACTGAAGGCGTTGGGGCACGCGCTGCACATCTGATACGATTTTTCCGCAGGAACGGCTTGGGAAGCGCGATATCGGTTTGGCCACGCCGCACAATCTGATAGCAAGCGCGCTCCACGTCACCGGAGCAGTTGAGATGGCCGCCGCAATGTATCGAGACTACATCGTTGACCTGAAAGCCAGGATCGATGATCTGCACACCAACGCGGAGAGCTATCAGAGCTACGCGCTGACGATGGAACTGCTGGCCCACAAGAACCTTGTCAGCTACTCCGCAAAAAAAGCGAAGGGGCAAACGGAAGGCCTCTCCTATCGACGCGACTTTACGACGGGGCAAGCTGTCCGGATGCAGCAGGAAAGCGCCTATGCGCTGTTCAGCGGGTTCTTCAATCTTGGCCAGTTTCTGGCCTTCACCGGACAGGGGCGCGAGCAGGATGCCAAACAGTTCGCCGAGCTTCTAACCGATAATTGGCAGTACCCGACCTGTGCGGTGCATTTTGACTACCGTCGGAAGGGACAACCAAAGACGGCGTCCACCCGAATGCACTTTGTCGGATTAAATGGGGAGGCGGAAGCCACATCCTACGAGCAGACGGCTCGAACGGACAGTTTGGTGCTGCGCAGGCCTTTTGCATCTGCTCTGTTCTGGGAATGGAAATAACGCGGTCGGGCAGATCGACTTAGCCGCCTCGAATCGAGCCGCGCCAAACCAGTTCGGCATGAAGTCTGATCGACTGCTCCTGGACGTCGCCGTCATTGTCCGGCTGCGAATGCGAGAGCCAGTCGATCGCCTTGGAAGCTATCGCTGAAACCGGCTGTGCGAAGGTGGTCAGGTCATACGAGGACCATGAGGCCTGCTCGATATTGTCAAAGCCTGCAATGCACAGCTGGTCTGGCACCGATATCGAAAACTGGTGGCGGGCGGCGTCCATGAACCCGCATGCAAGGAGGTCGGTCGCGCAGAAGACGGCATCCGGGCGTTCCGGGCGCGTCAACATTCGCTGTGCAAGGACTTTTCCCGCACCATAACCCGTCCACCCATGACGTTCGACAGAAACCTCCATTCCGAGCGCATTCGCCGCCGCGATGAATCCCCGCTCACGAGCCATCAAGCTTGGTGTTCCGGCTTCCGAGTTGGCAAAAGCCAGCTTCCGGCATCCAGCTCTGACGAAGGCTGTCACCACCTGCCCGGCCGCCTCGCGATCATCAAGATTGATCCGCAATGGACCGGGCTGTTCGTCATCGCGATTGATGAGGACAAGCCGCTGTCCGCTTCGCAGACAGAGTTGTGCGATGGATTTGTCCGGCATTCCTGACAGGATGATCGAAGCATCCGCGCGATAGCGGATCGCTTGGCGAAGGGCCTGGTCGACGCTGCCGTCCGAGCGGTCCGTGTTGATCAACATCGCCACCTTGCCGGCATTCTGCAGCAACATTGTCAGTTCGCGTAGCAAAGCAGAACGATTGGGTGTCGCCACGTCGGACACGATGAGGCAAACAATGCCGCTTTCATTGCGCATGAGACCGCGGGCAAGAGCATTTACGTGGTAACCGAGCGTTTCGGCTGCCTCGAGCACCCGTCGCCGGGTCTCGGGTGAGACGCTGGCACCTGGCGTAAACGTCCGCGACACAGCGGATCGTGAAACGCCCGCTCTATCAGCGACTTCCTGCGCACTTACGAACACCTTCTCCGACACGCGTTCCCGTCCCCCACCCACATGAAGTCTGCACATTGCTGAACGGCACACAAGTCGAGTTTTTGCCTTCCGCCATGAACATCTGGTGACAGCCAGTGCATCGGCCTTGTCGACGCTACATCCCCAATCGCAACCCCTTCCTCCGTGAAAGCGAGCGCTTCATCTCACTCTGCTGAGTGAGTTCGGCCCGATGGCTACGATCGGCGAGGCGTACGACGCCGCGGATGCGCTCGATCTCGCCAGTCTGATTGAGCCCAGCCCGCCTCAGCTGCTCCGCAAGATCTGACGGATTGGCGCGGCCGAAGCGTTTTTCGACCGCACTGGCCGTCTCACTTGCCTCGTCGAGCGCCTTGGAGCCCTCGATCGTTGCCTTTAGCTGTGCAACGAACGCCCCCTTTTCCGCGTAAGGCAGATCATCGAGCTTCCGAAGCAGCACCTCGGCATGATTGCTGAGACCAGGCACGTCGATCACATCCTCCTTTTCTCGCCTCCACTGCTCGGAACTGCATTCCGCCTTAAAACGGCGTTGCCAAGTCTTTCCGGATTGTTCGACACGAAACGCAAGCGCGTTGACGAGGCCAAGTGCGTGTCGGCGTTCGGCGTTCTCTCCGAATGTTCCTGTCCTTCCGACGAGAGTGCCGACTGTCTCCGGCGTGGAGCGAAGCTGTTTCCCGAGTTCAGCAGGGTCTGCGGTTCCTTCGACAATACGGCCCCGCAACCCGTCAATGACGGCATGTGCGTTGGAGTATATCCGTCGGGCAAGCAACTTCGCGGATTCCCAATCGCGTTCAAATACCGGCATTGCTTTCAAGCGTGCGACGTCATCCACGCTGTTCTCATACTTCGCGATAGCCGGGATTAGCACCGGACGATCATGACCGTGGTCAAGCCTCTCAGGACGGGCGCCTTCACACACATTATGACCACTCAGCGACGGCGTTTGGTGCGTCGGCGCGACGGTGTGCCCAGCCGGAACGGACCGCTCCTCCTTCTCGGCCTCACCGCCCTTGCCATGGTGATCACCTATGCCGTGTCGGCCGGCAACCGATGGGGCATAGTCGAGCGTGGTCTCCTTGGCCCCTGACCTGCTGAGTTTTTCACTCAAGGACCGCACTGTCTTGAACTCGTCCAACCCTGCATAAAGCTGTGCCTTCTCACGATGACGGGTCATTGCGACGTAGGCCAGATGTCGGTCCATGGTCCTCGATGCCAGAACAAAACTGCAATCCACCGTCGACCCTTGGGTCTTGTGGATTGTTGTCGCGTAGCCGTGGTCAAACGCCCGATAGCTATTCACCGGCATGGTCACGCAGCGTTGGCCATTTGCCGCCCGTGCGCTTCCATCAAGCCGGACTTGTATTGCGTCCGGCGCGACAGATATCACTTCACCCAACATGCCGTTCTTGACGCCGAGGTCGCGATCATTATCCAGGAAAACGATCCGATCGCCCCGGGCGAAGGCGCGTATCCCGTTGTTCGTCCGGTAAGTGAGTTCATGACCCTGAACGTCCGATCCTTTGGCGCCTTTCGCAAGACCACCACGCTCCTGTAATGCTGCCCGTATTCCAGCATTGATCGAAGCCACGTCCTTGCGACTGTGCGCCATCGCAATGCGTGTACCATCAGGGTTTGCCGATCGGTCAGCAACATAATCCGCAATGATCGCCTTCAAAGCATCCTCGCGGCTTGCCTTCAGATGAAGATTTCCGTGTGCGTTGTAGGCTGACAGCCCAGCAGTGGTCCGGTGAGAGGCAAAGTCGATTGAGGCCCGCTTTTGCCAATCCGATCTTTGCCTGCGAACTTCAGAAAGCTGCGCATGTCCGACCACGTTTGCGATTGCTCGAAACGGCGCTCCTGCTCCAATCGCCTGGAGCTGTTCATGGTCTCCGACAAGGACGAGTTTTGCTCCAGCCTCCCTGATCTCCTCGACGAAGCGCGCAAGCTGCCGGCTTCCAATCATTCCGGCTTCGTCGATGACGAACACATCCCTCGATCTGGGGCGACTGCGACCGGCCTGCCAACTGTATTCCCAGGACGCAAGAGTACGGCTCACTATGCCTGACGATTCCTCCAACCCTTCCGCCGCCTTGCCGGCGAGCGCTGCCCCGTGAACACGATAGCCTTGAGCCTCCCAGGCCTGCCGAGCGGCTGCCAGCATCGTGCTCTTGCCGGCACCGGCCATGCCGAGTACCACAGCGATCTGACCAGGCGCGGTGACATGTTCGATCGCACGACGCTGTTCGCCCGACAGGCCATGCCCCGATGATGCACCGCTCGCCTTGATCAACCGGTCCTGATCGAAAATCGCTTCTTCAACGTGCCGCTTCGAGACCCAGTGCTTTTGACGTCCTTTCATTGCCAACACCGAGGTTGCCATCGCACCCTCGACCGCAACCATCTCCATCGTCGAATAGCGTGCCTCTCCACTGCCGCCGCGATCCGCTGTTTCAGGTTTCAGTTCGACCAGCGCCTTGGACGACATGACTGAAGCAAAGGCATTCTGGAATGTCTGCGAATCATCATTGATGTAGCGGTGCAGGGCCCGGGCAATGTCGTAACGGTTGAAGACACTCTTCTCGTTGGTGATGAGCTTCAGAATCTCTTCGGGACGCCGGCGAATGGTCTCTGCATTTCGATCTGCCGATTGCGGAGCGATGCGGGCACGCGAGACTTGCCCACCTTGGCGACCTATCTGGGTCGCGTGAACACCGACATGTTCAGTCGGCTCGATCGTCAGCCCAGCGTCCTGGTGCGAGCGGTGGTCAATGCGAACATCGACGCTTGCTTTCGCAAGATGCCGATTGGCGAGGTGCTCCCAGGCTTGCCGGAGCTCCTGCAGCTGCAACTGCGACGGGAGCATATGGTTGGCGAGAAGCCATCGGTTCTCTCGCTCAAGCAGCGTCTTATCGCCAAGGCCACACTCTTTCACCTCTCGGGTCGTCATCATCAGATGCGCGTGACAGTTGCGCAGATCGCTTTTGACGTCGGGCTGATGGATTGCGAAGTCGACAGCCGTGCCATAGCGATTGGCGAGATGCTGGGCGAGCGCACGGGTCAAAGCCAAGCGCTGATCTGGATTGAGTTCGTGCGGCAGCGCGATCTCGAATTCCCGGGCGATACGCGCGTCGCTTCGCTTCTCCGCACGCTCGGCGGCGTTCCACAAGACCGATCGCTTCATTGCCCAATCAGCCGACACTTCAGCGGGCAATACGATCTCGGCATGCTCCACACCCTTTTTGTTGGTGAAGTCATGGGTCATCCCGTCGCGCTCATTGGTGAGCCGCGCCGCGGCACGATAGGCGGCGGAGGCGACAGCACTGCGCCCGCCACTGCGAGCGATAGCCTTCATGCTGAGATGGTAGATCGCCATAGTCCTCCTTTCCCGCGGGGTCTGCCGGCCCGCGCACTGAGTTGCCCCGCAACTCGTAAGTGCGCCCTTGTGCCCTCGTCGGCTTGCCTCCTCCGGCCCAATGGGAGCATGCAGGCGATGCCCGCGATGAGTGTCTTCGCTGCCACTTGCATGCATCTACCCACAGATTTGCGAGTTGCCCGAGCCCACCGGTTCGATGAGCCTCATGGCCGCGCATTCATCGCGGACGACACCTGGCCGGACATGCGCTTCAACAGTTCAAACGGGAGACAGCAACGTGGCACGCAAATCAATCGGCGAACGGCTGGCGCAGCTGGAAGCGCGGCGAAAGACCCTGCAGATCCGCCTCAGCAAGCAGGAGCGCAGCATCGACACAAGGCGCAAGGTGCTGATCGGCGCGCTCATCCTGCATCGACTGACCAACCGTGATGTCCAGATATCGGAAGGGCTCGCCACGTGGCTCAGATCCGAACTGCCGAAGTTCCTGGTCCGGGACGCCGACCGGCAACTGTTTGACGACCTGCTAACGGTGCAGGCGCCAACCTCGGGCACCGCGACCATTGACAGTGAGGTGGGCCAATGACCCAGTTTGCTCTCGTCAAACGTGCTGTGGCAAACATGATGCGCATGGCCGCGCGCGACCCGCTATGGGCGATCGTTGCAATGATCACGTTTCCGTTCCGCTACGCAAAGTCGTTCGCCATGCATGCGCTCGGCTATGTCTTGATCATCCTGATCGTCTCAATCGGGATCGACTATCTGACCCGGCAGGTTTTCGGCAGCAGCGAAGGAGGCATCCTCGTCCTTGTCGGCAACTGCGTGTTTTTCCTGTTTGCACTGGCGTTGCTCCTGCGGATGCTGTCGGCTCCCCTGATCACGCATTTCGGAATGGCAAGTGACGACACGCATGGTTCGGCGCGCCTGGCCAGCAAAAAGGAAATCAAACCGCTAACGCGATCACCTGACGGCCTGCTGATCGGTCGCGCGCCTGGCTCGGGCCGGCTTCTTCGCTATGACGGACCGGCCCATCTCATCACGATGGCACCGACCCGCAGTGGCAAAGGTGTCGGGACGATCATCCCGAACCTGTTGACGGCGGATCGTTCGATCATCTGCGTCGATCCGAAAGGCGAGAATGCAAGGGTAGCGGGCGATGCACGGCTGCGCTTCGGACCGGTTCATATCCTCGATCCGTTCGGCATTACCGGCAAGCCATCGGCTGCCTTCAATCCTCTCAGCGGGTTTGACGCTGACAGTATCGATGTCGCCGAGGACGCGGCCACGCTTGCCGATGCGCTCGTGTTCGACGAACCAGGCCTTACGGGCGATGCTCACTGGAACGAGGAAGCCAAGGCCCTGATTGCGGGACTGCTCCTGCATGTCGTTGCAACCCAGCCCGATGACAGGCGCACGCTGACGATGCTGAGGCACATGCTGACGCTGGCGCCAGAAGCGTTCCGCATCCTGCTCGACGAGATGCAGGACAGTGATGCGGTCAATGGGCTGATCGCGCGTGCGGCCAATCGGCATCTTGGCAAGTCCGATCGTGAGGCAAGCGGCGTGCTTTCGGCCGCACAGCGGCACACGCATTTCCTCGACAGCCCGCGCATGACCAACGTGCTGTCGCGATCGGATTTCCGGTTTGGCGATCTGAAGTCAGAAAAGGCGACCGTCTTTCTGGTGTTGCCGCCAGACAGGCTTGCGGCCTATTCGCGCTGGCTGCGCCTGTTGATCTCCCAGAGCCTGATCGAGATGGCGCGCACGCCACCTTCGTCACGTTCATCGGCGTCACGTTCATCGGCGCCACGTTCGTCGGCACCACCCGTCCTATATCTTCTCGACGAGTTTGCAGCCCTTGGCCATCTGGCACCGATCGAACGAGCCATGGGGCTGATGGCGGGGTACGGCGTGCAGCTCTGGCCCATCGTCCAGGACATTCATCAGCTACGCGCCACCTATGGCCAGCGCGCCGGCACGTTCTTATCGAATGCCGGTGTGTTGCAGGTCTTCGGGGTCAATGATCATGACAGTGCCCGGCTGGTCTCCGACCTGCTCGGTGAGGAGACTGTCGTGTTCAATACGATTGCGCGCGCACTCGATTCCGAAAAGACCGGTCTCTCGTTTGCCGAGCAGCATGTCGCCCGCCCGCTTCTGACACCCGATGAGGTCCGCAACCTGCCCGCCAGTGTCGAGATCCTGTTCATCGCCGGACAGCGGCCGATTGCCGCCGGAAAGCTCAGATACTACGCGGATCCGGAATTTGCGGGACTGTTCGAAAAGCAGCAAGCTTAAGATGTGGAGGCGCTCTCCAGCGCGCCGTTTTCTTCATTACACCTGAAGCCCAAGACGTCAGTATCTTGGCCAAGCCGCGAGCAGCGGTCATCGCTCGCGAATCTAATCAGAAGCTGGCTGAAGGATGCACTGAACACGTAAATGGGAAGGACCCCGCTCGGGTTGGCGGGGTCCGGTTTTCCATGCGGCATGGTCAGGTGTGAAAGGGCGGCTCACGCCGCCCCCTCGCCCGCGAAACGCGGTTGCAGGTGGTGCAGGTAATCGACGGCACGCTGCGCCTGTGAGGCGGCCGTGAAGATCGCGCGCCTGTCACCGCTGAGCAGGGTCAACCAGCTATCGATATAGCTTGCATGATCGGGACGCGGTTCGAGTTCCGGAACGATCCCGAGATCGGCGCACAGGAATGCGCTGCCGAGTTCGGCAATCAGTTCTTCCCGGGCGCGCTCACTGCGATCCGTCCCATAGCGGCTGAGATCGCGATCGAGCCGTCCCTTTGACGAAGTCCAGTGCGTCATCTCGTGACTGAGGATGGCAAAGTAACAGACGTCGTCCCGGAAGGCGTCGCAGTGCGGCATCTGAATATAGTCGTGGGCTGCGGCATAGTAGGCCGATGTGCCGCCATGACGGATCATGGCGCCGGTGTTGGCAAAGAAGCGACCGGCCTCACCGATGCGCTCGAATGGATCGGACAGGCTTGCTGTTGGTTGGACCCGGGCATCGAGGCCATCGATCTGATCGGCATTGAAGACGGTGTAGGCTTTCATGAAGGGGATGGAGCGTTCGACGTCATCGCCGCCATCAGCGGTTTCGGTACGGATGATCGAGCTGGCAAAGACGACGGTCGTTCCGCCTTCGCCCTTGCGAACCGCGCCGCCAAGTTCGAGCGCCTGGCGGAAGGTCATCCAGGTCGAGGACGAGAAGCCGCGGGCGATTGCCTCCGACCAGAGGAGAATGACGTTGATCCCGGAATAGGGTGCGCCATTGAAGCGAAGCGGTCGTGAGACCGGATCGGACGGATAAGCGTTATGCCAGGGTTGGATCCAGGGACGGACACCCTGTTCGAGAGCGGCAATGATTGTGTCGGTGATGCGGCCGTGGATGTCGGACCGTTGGCTGGGTTGCTGCCTTGTCATGTTGGAACCTCCGCTTGGGGTCGCGACCATCGCGACCTGCTACGGCGGTCCAAAAGCCGGGCTTCAAGCGCTGGCCGGCACCCGAAGGGCCGAAACGCCAGTGGAGGACGGCAACGCCGTTGCGGCCAGAGCGAGCCTGGCAGGACCGAAAGCCGCAGCAGGACGCGAGGGACGCGGGTTCAAGCGGATCCACAGGTTCAGGAGGAAAACGCTAACGCGATCGGCGCCTCGGCGAACGGCAACACAGAGCGGCCGGTACGACCGTCCCTGGCATCCGGTCAGGCTATGCTGTCAGCCGCGCCTTGCCAGCGACCGTGCGATGTCGACGATATTGTCGGTGCACTGCCTGCTGGCATGGGGCCGTTGGGTGGGCGTTCACGTAGATGACATCGAATGAATGAGCGCAGGGCTCGGCGCCTTCACAGCAACATCGACGCTCCGCGATCAAGATAGGTGTCGAGGAACTGCTCAAGCCGCGCATTGCGCGGCTTCCTGAAGACCTCCTGCGGGGGCCCTGTGAAGACGATTCTGCCGTGGTCGAGGAAAGCGATCTGCTGCCCGACGGTGGCCGCAAAGCCGATCTCGTGTGACACGACGACCATCGTCATTCCCTCGGCGGCGAGATCGCGCATGACGTTCAGCACTTCGCCGGTCAGTTCCGGGTCGAGGGAGGATGTCGGTTCGTCGAAAAGCATGATCTTCGGCTTGAGGGCAAGCGCTCGGGCGATGGCCACGCGCTGTTGCTGTCCACCGGAAAGCTGCGACGGATAGTGCCCTGCCCGGGCCTCAAGACCGACTTTCACAAGTTGCGCCATGGCTCGTTCTTCAGCATCCTTGCGGCTCATCTTCTGGACGGTCTTCAGTGCCTCGCTCACATTTCCGAGCGCAGTCATGTGCGGCCAGAGATTAAACTGCTGGAACACCATGCCAATCTGGGCGCGGATCGCACGGTTGGCGGCAGGAGCGACGCGCTCCCGTAGCCCCTTGGCATTTTCGGTGAAACCCAGGATCTCGCCATTGATTGTGATGGTTCCAGACGTTGCTTCTTCGAGAAAGGCCATGCAACGAAGGAGCGTGCTCTTGCCGGAGCCTGAGGGGCCGATCAGGCAGGAGACCTGGCCTTGCGGGATCTCGAGGTCGATGTTCTGGAGGACTGTCGTCTCCCCAAACTTCTTGACGAGATTCTTGACTGCGATCGCTGGGAGGCTCATGCGTTGAAAAACCTGAATCTGGTGAATTTCGTTTCTACGAGGCGGCCAAGCCGGCCGGTGATCTCGACGAGCACCCAATAGAAGAGTGCCAGCACCGAGAGAGCTTCGACGAAGGCATATTGCTGTGCTCCGATCGCGCTCAGTGTTGCTGTCAACTCGGGCACGGTGATGATCGAAAGGACGGCCGTTTCCTTCATCAGAAGAACTGCCATGTTCAAAGACGGAGGCAGCACGAGCATGGTCATCTCAGGCAACAGGATACGCCGGATGATCTGCCCCTGCGTCAGGCCCACGCATTCGCCAGCCTCGATGTGGCCCTTGGGAACCGCCATGAAGCCGGATCGAAAGATCTCGCTATAGTAGGCGGCGCCGTAGATCGAGATGCCGATCAAGCCCGCCGGCAGGGGATCGAGAGACAGGCCAATGAAGGGACCTCCATAGTAGACCAGAAAGATCTGGATGAGGAACGGCGTCCCGCGCAAGACCGCGACGACAAAGCCGAGGGTCTTGTCGAGAAGCACTCCACCGAAGCGCCGACCCACAGCCACGAAGAACCCCAGGATCGCCGCGGCAATCGTGCCGACAACCCAAATCAGGATCGTAACGCCGGCGCCGCTTGTGATCGCCGGCAATTGGTCGAGGATGACGTTGATGTCAAAGGTCATCGCGGTAATCCCGGAAGAGAGCGCTCGATGAGGTCGCCGGCAAGGGCCACCAGCCAATTGATCGCAAGATAGATGAGGCCCGCAGCAGCAAAGATCTGCAATGGCAGGAAGGTGCTGCCGGCAAGATCCTGCGCCATGCGGGTCAATTCGACGACGCCCACGACGGAAACCAGCGACGAGGCCTTGAGGATCAGGATCGCCTCGTTGACCAAGGCAGGGAACGTCAGCCTCAGTGCGATGGGCGCCTTGATACGGCGGAAGATCTGCCCCGGCGTCAAGCCGACCATCTCGGCCGACTCCACGAGACCGACAGGGACGCTGGCAAATCCGCCGCGCATGTTTTCCGCCTGATAGGCCGCGGTGCAAAGCGACAGTCCGATAATGGCTGCGACGATGCTCGGTACGTTCAGCCCGATTGCAGGCAACATATTGTAGATAAGCAGCAGTTGCACCAGCAGCGGCACGCCGCGAAAGAAGCTGATGAAGATTTGTGCAGGAACGACGAAGATAGCCTTCCTCGACAGCAGCATGCCCGAGAGAAAGATCGCGATGGCAAAGCCGATCAAAATAGACACGACGCTTATCAGCACCGTGTAGATCGACGCGTAGAGAAGCAGTTCAAAGAGTTTGATGGACATGTCCGGCTTTTGCCCGCCTGGCTGTCATGGAGGCACGATGGCGTCTTTGATTGCGCCCTGGAAGGGGCGCAATCAACGATCGTCTTCTATCAGAACGCAGGGTCTTTGACCGCATCAGGCGTTTCGAAGGTGGCGCCAAACCACTTCTTCTGGAGCTCGGCCATACGGCCGTCAGCCTTGATCTTCAGCAGTGCTGCATCGATCGCGTCCATCAGCGGCGCATGGTCGGCATCCTTCAGGCCAATGAAGCCGAAGTAGGACTTCTTGCCGAATGGTGGCAGCACGACTTCAAACGTTCCCTCGCGCTGCTTGGCAACGAAGGCGATGTTCGGCAGCGAGTTGGCGACACCGGCAATACGACCGGCGGCGAGATCGGCATAGGATTCAGTGAAAGCGGGGTATTCGCGTACATCCACCTTGGAAGGCAGCGTTGCCGAGAATTCCTTCAACTGATCGAGCTGCGAGGTGGCCTTGCCGACACCGATCGTCTTCCCGGCGATATCGTCCGGCTTGCTGATGGTCGTGTCACCGGCTTTCTTCAGGATTGCGATGGTCGCTTCGGCAATCGGCGGCGTGAAGCGGTAACGCTCCATGCGCTTTTTGGTAATGGTCGCAGGACCGGCCACGACATCGAACTTGCCGGCTTCGAGCGCCGGGAATACGCCATCCCAAGGAAGCGCTACCCACTCAATCTTGACGCCCAGCTCCTTGCCGATCTCGGCAAAAAGATCAACGTTCAGGCCAGCATGTTCGCCGGCATCGATAAAATCAAAGGGCGCAAAGGCGGTTTCCGTACCGACCTTCAGCGTGCCGGCCTCCTTGACGGCGGCAAGCGTATCGGCGGCGTGCGCCGACAGGGTCGCCCCAACCAGAAAGGCAGCGCCGACGAGGCCCTTCAGCAGTGAACGTGCGATCATGATTGTCATCTCTCCAGTTTTCGCACCCGTGGATGCGTTCGAGTTCCCGATTTAGTCCCGTGACACGGACTTCTATGATCCGCTTTTGACTATACAAATAGATATGCGCTAGCCTAAGGTGTCAACGTCAAAGTCGACGGACGCAATTTTTGTGCCTACCGGGTTCTTTGGGGCGCGAGCTTCGCGTCCATATCGTTTCGCCAGCGGCAGGATGGGGTCGCGTCTTGGAGCCAATTTATCTCAGGATATTCAAGGATATAGAGGCGAAGATCCTGGCCGGGGACTGGCGTCCCGGCCATCGGATCCCGAGAGAGCACGACCTCGTCGACGACTACGGCTGTTCGCGCATGACGGTAAGCAAGGCGATGACGGCACTCGTCGACCGCGGGCTTGTCGTACGCAAGCGCAAAGCCGGCTCATTTGTCGCCTCGCCGCAGATCGACCGCACGGTCATGGATATCCAGGATATCGGCACCGAGGCGACCTTGGCGGGCTTTGTGCATCGCTACGAGATACTGACACGAAAGATAGAGACCCTGGGCTCGGTCGAGGCCGCACAGCTGGACAGTACGTCGGGAGCCGAAGTCCTCAGGATCCAATGTCTGCATATCGTCGATGGGAAGCCCACCGCAGTCGAGCGTCGTATCATACTGCTGGACACAGTACCGCTCGCAAGAGACGAGAGCTTTGCGACAGCGCCTCCGGCAAAATGGCTCCTCTCCCAAGTGCCATGGTCCAGGGCCAAGCATGTGATACGGGCGGTCTCGGCCGATGCTGCGACCGCGCGCATTCTTGAGATCGATCGTGGCGAGCCCTGCCTGAGCCTCATTCGTCAGACGTGGCAGAATGATCGCATGGTGACCTATGTCGAGATCACGCATCCCGGAGATCGCTTTCAGTTTGCCGGCATCTTTCATCCGGCCGAAAAACCTGCGTAACGTCGGGAGCCATGGGGAAGTGTGGTGAGCGAGGAACAGAAGTTTCGGGGAATTCCGCTAAAAGGTCTGCAGGCATTCGAAGCGGTCGGGCGCTGCGGGAGCGTGATGGCGGCTGCCGCGGAACTGAAAGTGTCTGCGGGCGCCATCAGCCAGCAGATACGCAAAGTTGAGAGCTTTCTTGGCATCACCCTGGTGGAGCGAAGTGGACGGACGGTGGAGCTAACGCAATGGGGCCGGCTCTATCACCGGGAAATATCGAAGGGGTTTGAGCAGTTTGCGCTCGCCCAGCAGGTGCTCGAGCGGGCGCGCAACGAAAATGCGCTCGTTCTCAGCGCGCTGTCGTCGGTCGTCAACAAATGGATCGGCAGGCGCATTTTTGACTGGCAAGTGCTCCATCCAGACGCTCACGTCAGGCTGACCGGCCGCGACAGGGAGCCGCGAATGGGCTTCGACGAGGTTGATTTCCGGGTCAGCTACGGGTCGGACGTTCTGCAGCACGATCACTATGCCGAGTTGTTTCGCGACTGGGTTGTTCCAGTGTGCTCCCCTGCCCTGACGGATGGCAGGAATTTGACGGCCGCCGATCTCCTGTCCTATCCGCTGCTGCATGTCGAGTGGGAGCGGCATTTCACGCCCTATCCCAGCTGGGCGGAATTCGCTGAGAAGATCGGGGCGAGCTTCAAGGGTCCACCCTCCGGCTTGTCCTTTACCCTGTCGAGCAGCGCCATCGACGCCGCCATCAACAAGCGCGGAATCGTGCTCGCGCAGATGTCGATGATCGCCGACGAATTGGAAGCGCAGACATTGGTCATACCGGTCGATATCAGAATGCCGTTGCGCGAGAGTTACTTCCTTGCTTGGGACCGCTCCGCGCTGCAAAAGCCTTATGGCTCGGAGTTTCGCGACTGGGTCATGGCGATCTCGCGGCGGCAGGCGCAAATCTCCGCACCTGCGACTCTTTAGAAAAACTAGAAACGGAAGTCAGCGTTTGACGCCGAGCGCTACATTCGAGTCAGCTAACTCATTGAACTCCGTGATCCTCATCGGCTGCGCGGCACGTGACAGTAGCGCCCTCCGCAGAACTTTTCGACCTCATTCCTTCTTCGGAATTTCCAGCCCGCGGTGCGATCTCAGTCCATGGGGCACATTTCCTTGTCGTAGGTAGCGAGTTCGAACGCTCTGATGGACATCGCGGATTTCTACAAGGCCATTCGCGATAGCAATGCGTCGATAGTCTTCTTTCAATCCCGTGGCGGTAACGTTGCGACCGCTGCGACAGTGACCGCTTCGAAAAGAATAGACTTCTCTGTCACGTCACATCTCCCAACAACGTCCCACGATATCTAATGCGGTTCGTCGCCGCTAAATCTACCAGAGTGAGCGCCGCTAGCGCTCTCCTGTCTCCGCTTTGCGTCGCCAATTATTGTGCCCTGCCGCCAGAGATTTGCTTCTAGCCGCCAACCATCTTGCTGATGTTCTCTCGGCTTTCCACTTGTCAATGCGACGGTAGGGGAGCCCGCGCGCCTTCCGATCACACGACTAGACCTGATCCAAGAAGGCTCAGTTAGATCGAGGACAATACCGAACGCTCTGGCCGCCCCCCGAGCTTCGAGTCCACATCGCGCAGTACGAAAAGAACGCAACCTCTCAGGAAGGGACGTATAAGTGTTGAAGAACACAATCGCCGCATTCGTGCTTGCCGTGACAGCTGCAGCCGCGACCGTCACACCGGCTCTCGCCGGTGACGGAGTGGTCTATAAGCAAACCAAACACTGGATTGTCATGGCTTATCCCCAAGACATCAGGTGCATTGCGCATACTGCGTATCCGAGAACGGGTGATCAGATTCTATTTGGCATCGACACCAAGGGTTGGTTCCTATCACTGGCATCGCGGTCGGCCAACATGACTGCGGGTAACCAATACAAGGTGTCCGTGGTTACCTCGCTCGGTTCGTCCGGCACCTATATTGGTCGGGCTATCGGCAAAGATCAGATCATGATCGATAGCCTGACCAATGCGGACTTGTATGGATGGGCCAAGGCAAAATCCATCAACATCGTTGGCATGGGAGTCTATAATCTCAAGGGTTCGCTTGACGCGATTGTCTCACTAAAGTCCTGCGGTGATCTGATCGTTGCCATGCAGGATGCCGGTGTTCCCCAGGCATCTGCACCACAGCAGAACGAGCCAGCGGCAGGCGTTCAAGTACCCAACGTTACTAGGCCAGCGCCAGAACCACGTCAAACAACACCGCAGCCTCCGCACGACAATCTGGTCGAAGCGATTGAACTGTGAAGGCCGTGGCCTCAACCCAAAAACGCCGATTGAGTCCTTCCTTCCTTTGTGTCCCAGCAGAGGGGGACGGATCTTATCCGCCCCCCTACTTAGTTACCTGAACCGCCAGTCAACCAGACCGGCGCGTCTTACACATTCATGATTGCCACTAGATTGTGGAGCCTGGCATTCGTTCAGCCGGGTTCCCAGTGGGTTCTGTTCGGCACCTTAACGACTGTATTCCCTGTGCATCTAGCCTGTGTGTAGGCTCATATCGGCGTCACTAGGCGCCAGGTTGGATAATGAAATTCCGCCGAGAAATTCAATGAAGCCTTGAGCCATCACAACTACAAGAGGTGCGACGCAACCGAAATTCTGGGATGTGCAGGCATCATGGAGACCAGCGATATAATCTACTTCTTGCCTCCCGCGCTCCTCGGGGTGATTGCGATCGCTTTCCTCCTCCTGTGGCGTATTGGTATCGTGGATACTTGGCATTGGAGTGCTGCGTTCGCGCAGGCGGGATTAGGCTTCGTAATTTCTACGTTTCCGATTGAACCGAAATTTGATGCCTTTGTGTCCGGTATGATTTTTATGGGGGCGGCTTGTTGCTACAGCATTGCCATAAGATTGCACTTTCGGGTGCCCAACTCAAAATTTTGGCATCGGACGTTCGTCACCGGCTACACCCTCCTGCTTTGCCAATTCGTTTTCGTTATGGAGAGCCTGAAGTACCAGCTTTTTCTTACTGATTTCGCATTCGCCTGCGTGCTGGGAGCCGCTGTACTCACCGTCGCCCCGAAGGCATGCCGCGCCGCAGACATCGCCTTGGTTGTTACCGCCGCACTTATTGTAGTTGATACCCTGGCGCGGACATTCTTTTTCACCTTCTTCTTCGAATCCAGCGACCAGTTGGCGGACTTCGCGGACTCCACTTACAACTTGGCCGTCCATATCACGACAATAACTATTGGCCTTTCGTTTCCTTTCGCTGCTTTGGGTGCCATGGCATCCAAAGCGATAGATCGGCACAGGGATACTTCTGAGAGAGATCCTCTCACGGGACTTCTAAATCGTCGTGGCTTTGAAAAGCAGGCCGTGCGTATGTATCGCGCGGATAGCGAAGGTGCTGTCGTGATCTGTGACTTAGACCACTTTAAGGAGATCAATGATCGCTTCGGGCACGCTGCGGGCGATCGCGTCCTTATCGAATTGGGCGCGGAGATCGAAGGCGTCATGGGTCGCAACGGATGCGCTGCACGGTTCGGCGGCGAAGAATTCATCGTTTATCTTCCAGCAAGCTCGCTTGAGCACGCGACTACACTTGCTGAAACGCTCAGAACACGCCTCGGCCGGATGGACTGGCAATCGAAAGGGATCCACCGACAGATTACCGCCAGCTTCGGCATCGCGACGGTGAATGGGTTGGATGACCAAATGAAGATCGCCATGGAACACGCCGACCAAGCGCTCTACTCCGCGAAGCGACTCGGCCGCAACCAGGTGATGGTTGCAGGCGTCTCTAGCCCGCTTTCTTCCGATCCTCATGTCTGGCGTGTTCCCGCGATCGTATAGTAGCGTGTCCATGCACAGCTCGATCATCAAGACGTGGAGCGACATGTCCTCCCTTGCCTCGATGAGCGAAATGGACTTGGCAGGGAGGTCTTCTTCATCGCTGTGTAGCAGGGATAGTTTTTCGGGATGGGGATTATGAAACTTCCTCCGGTTAAACTGAGAACTTTAGAGTTATGTCAGCCTTCGAGGCTGGCGCATACTTGGCGTCATAGCTTTTCAGGTCTTTGGCCAATGCGCCGCTGCTCTCGGGCGCTTCGTTGTTGACGACATGGATGATAAAGTCAGGCTTGCGCCCAAGGCTAGCGAGAAGGCGCAAGACGGTGGAACCTTCGATGATCACTGGACGCCGCCAGTCTGGGTCGTCCTTATCGAGTCGTGAGCCAACAACCTGATTGATCCAGTCCTCGCGGTAGACCATCTTCCCCTGATTGGGGATGAGGAACAGATCGGTCTCGATGAGCGAGACGTTGAAGCGGTAGGCGAGGTATCGACCAAGGGTTGTCTTACCGACGCCCGGCAATCCGCCGATCGCGACGATTTTGCCTGGCAGGTTGTGGAGCACCGGCGTGAGGGCTTCGACAGCCGGTGCATAGTCGAGTTCTATTTGGGTCATAGATGGTCACGCCGCTCCTTCGATTTGGGCCTTCGCTTTGCGCGTTACGCTGAGGGAACGGCCGGTGATCATCGTTGCACGCTGCCCTGATCAGAATCCATCTCGCGAACCCCCTGCGATGCGTCAATGGCTTGCCGAGGGGCCGCAGTGACCCTTCATGAGATGCGTCGTAAGGAGCCGAAGTCTCTTGACCGGAAATTGTCGCAAGCTACGCGTGAGGTCGAAACAGCCATTAAAGCGAGAGAATTTGATGCAATCAGCAAAAAAATTCTCGCGCACGACGCTCGATTCCCACCCGTCCCTCCTTCCAGTGTTACCTCAGCGGAGACACTTTCTAAAGTCGCATAACTTTACGATTGCAATCCGAGGATGCATGAGCTTCAATGAAGCTTGCAGTTCGATGGGAAGGGGTAATCGACAAATCCATGTGTACGCCAGGTAAAATAGATATCGTTCCTATCGCGCCGGAAAACATCGAAGGTTTCCACACAGCGCTCGACGTTGTAGCACGGGAACGAAAGTATCTGACTTGGCTGGAAGCCCCTCCATTTCCAGAGATGCGCAGCTTCGTACTCGGCATGATTGACAAGGGCAATCCGCAGTTCGTCGCCCTCGACAAGGGGCGGGTCGTCGGCTGGTGCGACATTACTCGCCATTCCCGGCCGACCCAATCGCACCGTGGATCGCTCGGCATGGGGATTATTCCCGCCTATCGCGGTAACCGACTTGGGCAGGGTTTGATGGAGGCGGCTTTGAACGCAGCAACCGACGCGGGCTTAATCCGGATCGAACTGTTTGTTCATGCCGACAACGCTCGCGCTATAGCTCTTTACGAGCGCGTCGGTTTCCGCCGTGAAGGGGTAGAAAGACGCGGTACATTGATTGATGGGCGATTTATCGATTCTATTCGCATGGCGCTCATGCTTGATGAGCACGGTTAGCGTTGAGCTTCGCGGCGGCCTACGGGCGCAACAGAATGCCCGAGCAGGGGCAACATTACCGGTTGGGCGGTCTCAGCTTTCTCACCACAATCTTCTGGAACACACCCATCGACTGCTTAAAGTGTCATTTCTGCCCCGGTCGTAGACTCGTCTCCCTTAATTGACGGAACGCGGCGGTTTGCTATCATGTCGCTCGGACGCCCATCCGAACCTGCTGCCGGGTTGAAGGGCAATCCTATCATTGAAGGCGACCCCGTTCACAAGGTCGAAGGGTAATCGGCGGACTTCGACAGAACAGCGGATCGTCTTATGTTCCATGCTACGATTAGGCTTGCGCCCCCCAACATCGCTGCCTTGAAAAAGGCGCTTCGAGAAAAGTACCCGAATATCAGGTCGTCGCACGCTGATGAAGCGCTGGCAGCTTCGGTCGGATTCAAATCATATTCCGCCATGCTCACCGTCCTAAAACAGGTCAGCGACTCCGCGCGTTTGGTGGTTCAGACGGACGCCTCGCTGCTTCAGGTTCGTCTTGAACAGTTGGGTTACGCTGGCCTTGTACCTCGCGATTTGCAGCGCTTGGTTTGGGAAGCCCAGTACCCTGATCGATGGGAGGCGGATGAAGTAGAACTGTCTCTTCGAAAGCGCTTTGCTCCGACAGCTGCCAATTCTCAGTAAGCACCAAGCGGCAGCACATTACTCGACCCGCTACTTCCGTGTGTCACACCCCATGACTAGGGAGAGACTGGCATGGTCACCTCGCCAGGATAGAAGAGTTCGGGGGTAAAGGAGCATTGACGTTTCGCGGGGGGCGCTAGCGAACCAGCGGTAGACGCTCCACCATGCACGGTACAAATATTGACGTGGCTGGTTTAGCTCGCGTGGAATGGCGTTCCCCTCTTCGCCGTTTCCTTCTGTAACTGCACTGCCCACCGATGGCGTCCTCAAATTCAGCGGCCAATTCGCGGTCTTTGAAGATAGAATTTTAGAGGTTGCACCAACGAAAACTACAAGCTTTCTTTGTATGCAAGGGCATGAGCAAGTTTTCGGTCATCGTCGTGCTTTCATCTGCTGTGTCGTTTCTAGGCGCTGGCGGGTATACACTTTTACCCAGATCTCTCTACGACCCCGCCTGTAACATTAAGGGGAACATATCGATTAATTCAGGCGAGAAGATCTACCACGTAAGAGGCCAAGAAAATTACGCTGACACCATCATTCGATACGAGTACGGCGAACGTTGGTTTTGCAATGAACAAGATGCCAGAGCGGCCGGGTGGCGGCGCGCTGGGCGATAAAATTGCGATCAAACGGCGAAGGAACCTCTAAGTGTTCCGCGCCCCGCTTGTACCCAGGTGGGGTCTTTTTTTCCTTCGCGCCATGGAGTCGCAGATTTGCGAGTAGAAGGTTCCGCGGCCGACTGCTGGGTAAGTTGTATTTTTTCATTTATTACTACTATGTTAACGACTTCTGCAATTCCGTTGATGGAGGACATGGCATGTCTACGTTGATTGCAATTGTTTACCCCAGCGAAGCCAAGGCCGAGGAAGTGCGCCAGCGGTTGCTCGAGCTGCAGAAGGAATACTTGCTAAAGGTCGGAGACGCTGTCATCGCGACCAGGGCCGAAGACGGCAAGATCAAGTTGAACCAGTTGGTCAATACCACGATTGCCGGTGCCGCGTCGGGCAGTTTCTGGGGCCTCTTTATCGGTGTTCTGTTTCTTAATCCGCTATTGGGCGTGGCAGTAGGTGCCGCTTCCGGTGCCATAGGTGGCGCTCTCACTGATGTCGGAATCAACGATGCTTTCATGAAGGATCTCGCTGCGAATCTCCAGCCGGGCAGTGGGGCGTTGTTCGTGCTGATCCAGGAGATGACGGCGGATAAGGTCCTCAAGGAGATCTCCGCCTTTGGTGGCGTCGTGCTCAAAACCTCTCTCGATGAAACGAAGGAACAGGTTTTGCGGGACGCCTTGGAGAAAGCGGCTTCGACCAGCTAGATCTATGGGCCACGGGCCGAATTCCCTTTGACGCTTCAATCGTAACCTTCGCTACTTCAGCCCAAACTTTTAACGTCTTGCAAAATAAGGGCGAACACGCAATGGAGCGGACGGCAGCGGGATTTTCTACCGCAGTCGGCCGATATCCGCCGGTATCATCGTTTAGAATAATGATCGTCGGGTGGCTTATATCCTACGTGACGTTTCGCCTTGACGACCCGAGTGAAACGCCCCGCGACGATCCAATAACTGGTTCCGCCCGCTGCACCGGTCACGGTCCAAACTAGCCACTTGAGATGCGAGAAAGCGTCATGATGTATGTCGGGAAACATTGGCGGGATGGCACTTAAGACAAGCCCTCCGGCTCCCCATGTAGCCGCGTAGTAAAAGACGTTCCGATATCCTTTTTCCCAGGCCACCAAAGCCGCGCACGCTGCAGGTATCGCGAAGAGCACAGCAAAACCAGCAGAGTATAATAAAAGTCCATACCAAAAGGTCTCGATATTCAGGCTTCCGGCGTGTCTCAAAGTTCCAACAAAGATTATGTACGTCGCAGCCGAAGCCAAAACTGCCGAGAAATATGCCAGCGCTATAACGAGTACCGGCGGGAAGAACTTTGCGATAAATCGTGAAAGCAATCTCACCATGGAACTAAACCCCAGTGGCTTGTCGTCGGTTGTCTGCCGCAGCCACGCGGCTGGATAATTCCAACCGGCAGTCCCGAGATCAATGATAGCCTGGCAGTAATCTGCGGTAGGTCTCTGATTGCCTCTCTTCGCGGGCGCCTTTCTCGCACCAGTCCTTCGCTAAGGTAGCTCTGGTCATGGTCGCTTTCGCGAACATTGATTCACATTTTATACGACAAGTTTGCAATGTATTGCAACTCACGCGATATATTAGCAATGTCGCTACAACGTCGGTTGTCGGGGGTATTGCCGATGCCGGAGATTTTTGCGGAAGACCCAAAGCGGCTTCGACTTGCCCCAGCGGACCTGCATTTCGAATAGTCGCCAAGCGCGAAGAATTGGGGATCGGGCCTGCCTTCGGCCGTGAATTGCGATGACATCTGCAAGCGCTTAGCCGTTCTTCCGGGGGCGTCCGCCCTTGGCACCGTTGGCACGGCTTGCCTCTACCTTGGCCGTTGAACGGGATTGACCGCCTCGGCGCTGTGCATCCATGAACTTCGCATTGCCAAATATGCCGTTCATCAACCCGGCGATAGTAAAATCCACGTCCAGGCTTTCCCAATGCAGGCCGGTCTCGCCGAGAAGCTCTACCTCCGCCAACTGCGCAACGGTTGCATTCTCCAGGCCCTGTATCGATCGGGCAGGCACCATGAACGCAGCGCCGTTGGTGAAATCCACGACGATGCGGCCGGATGCCTCATCGAAACGAGCTGATGCCGGGATGGGCGCGCGGGCGCGTTCTGCCTCCCCCTTCACGGTAGCTTTTCGGTAGTGACGATCTTCAAAGACAACTTCACCCATGGATGCTCTCCCACTTTTCGATGAACAGGCGCTTGTTCGCCTGAACAATGGCAAGGGCTACGCTCAAATCCCGCTTCTTCATTCCCCGGTTTGATATCACGGTGAGATCGAGGATATTGATGCGGGCTTCCCCATCTCCATAGACATGGGTGTGCGCCGGTTCGTGGTCATCCGTGTAAATGACAAATCGCATTCCTGCTTCGCGGAGAACGGTGACCATGCTCCAAAATAACCTAACAACTTGGGTTTTTCAAGAGCCAGCGGTCGATTGGGGCCGCAAACAGTCATCACTCAAATGTGGAACCGACCCACAAATCGATTCCACATTTGAGTAAGTGGCTGGGCTATGAGCAGGATCCCTTCTGAACCCGCGACGCTCAAGGTTCCGGCGTTAACCCATCGCCTAAGAATACGTTTCCATGACGTCGAACTTGCCTAGTATGAAACCATGGCTATCGTCGCGACCTGACCCGAGATGGCGGGCCGCGGGGACCGAGCAGCTATTGCGGCAAGCTCGAACGCCAGAGGAAGGGAGGCTCGGGAGTCTCCAGAGGCAACGCCCCCGAGCCTCTCTTCCGACAGCGACGAACCGTGAGACTGGCTCCTCTCCGCAGCAATCGGTAGCTTGCTCATCCCTACGATGCGAAAAGGGTCAGTTACATGCGAAATTGAGTCAAATAAAACGCGCGGCGGTATCACCACGGCGGCGGCAGGCGCAAATCTCCGCACCTGCGACTCTTTAGAAAAACTAAAACGGAAGTCAGTGTTGCGTTATTGATGAAGAAAGTCGCGTGGCGTTACCTTGGGCAATCAAAGAACCAATCCCACTGGAGAATGGCATGGCGCGTACCGACAAGATGAAACTGGGTACATTCGTCTATACGTTCGGCTTTCACCCGGCCTCATGGCTGCATCCGGCAAGCGACGTCCATGGCGCCAACGATTTTAGCCACCTGCTCGATGTTGCCAAGCAATCAGAAGCGGCGAAACTCGATTTCATGTTCATGGCCGATTCTCCGGCCGCAGCCGTCGGCGACCCGGATGCTCTCGCGCGCATCCCGACCAAGATGAACCGTTTCGAGCCGTTGTCGTTGCTCGCCGCGCTTGCGGTGACGACGGAGAAGCTCGGTCTCGTCGCCACTGTATCGACCAGCTACTACGAGCCCTACAACGTCGCACGGCTATTTGCCTCAATCGACCATCTGAGCCACGGGCGGGTATGCTGGAACGTCGTTACCTCGGACCACGACGAGACTGGCTACAATTTCAATCGTGAGGGGCTGGATCCGCACGCGCTACGCTATGAGCGAGGCAACGAGTTTGTGGATGTCGTCTTTGGTCTCTGGGACAGCTTCGAGGACGGCGCGTTGCTGCTCGATCGCGAGAGCGGTGTCTACTATGACAAGACCAAACACCATACGCTCAATCACAAGGGCAAGCACTTCCAGGTGCGCGGGCCGCTGAACATTGCGCGCTCGCCGCAGGGCCGGCCGGTCATTGCGCAGGCCGGCGGCTCGGAGCCCGGCATGGACATGGCAGCACGCACGGCCGAGATCGTTTTCAGCCTCGCCTCGAACATCGAGCGAAACCGCGCATTCTACGAAAACGTCAAGGGACGTATGCCGGCCTACGGACGTAACCCTGACGACCTCAAGATCATGCCTGGTGTCGTGCTGAACGTGGGTGAAACGGAAGCCGAGGCACAGGCGAAGGTCAACTACCTTATCGACAAGATGCACCCGGACGTTGGTCGCTTGATGCTCTCAGAGTTCCTCGAAGCCGATTTGCGCGGCGTCCCGTTGGATAAGCCGTTTCCGATGGATCGATTGCCGACGGAACCCAAGGGGTCGCGGGCGCTGTTTGAGGAACTCACCGATTTCGTAAAGAGCGGTCGTACCGTCGGTGAATTGGTCCGCCACTACGCCGAGAAGCACACGGGCAATGGCATCACCGGTACGCCGACACAGATTGCCGACTTCATGGAGGAGTGGTTCGAGACCCGTGCGGCGGATGGATTCATCCTGATGTTCCCGACGCTGCCATCCAGTCTCGACGATTTTGTGAAACTCGTCCTGCCGGAATTGCGCCGGCGCGGACTTTTCCGGGAAGAATATGAGGGCAAGACGCTACGGGACAACCTCGGCCTTTCGATGCCGACCAATCGTTTCGCGAAGGCAGAAGCCACAGGCTAACCAAGGAGAGAGCGGATGCCAGAGATGACAAGCCGACCTGTCGTCGATCAATCTGCGTTCAAGCTGTCCATGCGCCACCTGGCCGGCGCGGTGAGCGTCATCACCGTAGGCGAACGCGACGAGCGGACAGGTTTTACCGCGACATCGGTTTCGTCGCTTTCCGCCGAGCAGCCTTCGGTCATCGTCAGCCTCAATCGCGGGTCGTCTTCCTGGCCGGTGGTTGAACGGTATCGCCGCTTCTGCGTCAATGTGCTTGCCGTCGACCAGCAGCATATCGCTCAATCCTTCGCCGGCTTCGATGGGCGGCGAGGGGCGGAGCGCTATCAGGACGCGCAATGGTATAGTCTTTCGACCGGCACGCCCGCGCTGAAAGATGCGCTGACGGTTATCGACTGCGAACTTGAAACGGTACTAAACCACCATTCGCACGCGATCCTTATCGGTCACGTTTGCGCGATTAAAACGCGTGACGATGTCGAGCCGTTGCTCTACTGGCGTGGCGGCTACCGCCGGCTATCGGGCGAGGCTGTCATCCGCCCCTAGCGAGGGGATGGCCGGTGATCGGGGGCGCCGGCAGCATTGCGCCGAACACCAACCTGTTTGGCAATGACGCAGAGAAGTTCGAACATCATGGTGGCGCCGGCAAGTGCCGTCATGCCGGCCAGGTCAAATGGCGGCGCGACTTCGACAACGTCTGCGCCCACGATCTCAACTCCGGCAAGCAGACGGATCATTTGCTGCGCCTCACGGGTCGTGAAGCCGCCGGCCTCGGGTGTTCCGGTTCCCGGCGCCATGGATGGATCGATGCAGTCGATATCAAAGGTAACGTAAGTCGGCAGGCCGCCGGCGATTTCTCGCGCCTCCCGCATCACGTCGTCTGCGCCGCGGGTGACAAACTCCTCCATGTAGATGATCCGGATGCCCTGCTCTTTCGCCCAGTCATGCTCGCCCGGATCATAGATCGACCCTCGAATTCCGATCTGAACGATTCGTTTCGGGTCGAGCAGTCCCTCCTCGATCGCACGACGAAACGGTGTTCCGTGCGTATAGGTGTTGTCACCGAAATAGCGATCGTTGGTATCAGAGTGCGCATCAAAATGAATCAGGCCGACCGGTCTGTTTTTTGCCACGGCACGTAGCACGGGCAGTGTTGTCAAATGGTCTCCCCCGACCGATAGCGGAATGGCACCGGCGGCGACAATCGTATCCATTCCCTTTCTGATGCGATCGAGGCCGTCGGCAAGATCGATCGGGTTCACCGAAAGATCGCCGACATCTGCGACGTTGGCGATGCTGAAAGGCGCGGTGCCCGAGACATGGTGTACGCGCCGCATGAGGCTTGACTGATTGCGAACCTCCCGCGGCCCGTGCCGTGCGCCTGCCCTGTTCGTCGTCCCGCCGTCCCAGGGAATGCCGACAAGGGCGATATCAAGCCCGATCGCGGTCTGCACGGCGGGCAGACGCATGAAGGTTGAATGTCCGGCAAAGCGCGGAACTTCGGCAGCATCGACCGGTTGAAAGAAATTGCCGCTCATCGTTCCCGTCCTTTGCTTATGGTGATGCCTCAATCTGTGATCCCGCCGCCTCTCGCGCAAGCCCAACTTTTCATAATGCCCAAAGTGCCATTGGCCTCAGTCGCGACACCGAGTTTCGGGCATAACCAGGATGGAATAACGACATACGCCCCCAGGGGAGGCGACAGAGGGTAGGAGTATCCGTGGCTGCAGATGAAACTCATGCCTGCGGCGCGAATTAACAGGTTCAGATGGCAATCCCCCACATCATCGCGTCTCGGCGAGCGCACCAAAGAGCGGGGGGCGACCGACCCTGCCTAGATCCGTTGGTCTATGCTGTCAGCCGCGCCTTGCCAGCGACCGCGCGATGTCGACAATATCATCGCGCCCAGCGGTTGGGTCTTCTTTATTCCAGGCGATCCCAAGCCCGATCCGGAAGTCGATCCCGCTTACCTTCTTCAGTTCAAAGCCGCGATTGGGAAGATCAAGCGTCCATTCCGGGGCAAAGCCGATGCC
>NZ_AZNV01000014.1:0-137851 GCF_000510625.1 Rhizobium sp. IBUN | reverse complement strand
GTTTCAAGTTTCATCACGGGAAAGGTCTCGCGTTTGGGCGCGATCGATCCGACCGTTGAGCCCTATCGCTCGAAACTCGAAGCCGCCGGCATTACCGCCATCGATCTCACCAAGGTCAAAGGCGAAGGCCTGAACCACGGCAAGTTCGCCGAAAGTCCTGAAATCGTCCAGCTGATTGGCCAGCGGATCGTCACCGGTCAGACGCTGACGGATTCCAACGTCACGCTCGGCCAGGGACTCACCGCTGTCGTCGGCGGAACAGTGACGACCATCGGCAACGTCGCAGCCACGGCTGTCGCCGCGCCGGTCACGGTGCTTGAACAGCCGATGCGGGCCAAGAAGCGCCCTGTCGACGAAACCCTGCAAGGCGATCTCAAGCCGCAACCGTTGACCGAGTAGCAATCAGGCATTCTGTGCGCTGTTACGTCGTGACCCTCGTTTGTTACCGTAACGTACTTACCGACCAACGCTTTTCAGTGGGAATCTACGGCCGAGTTTGGCCTACCCACAATCAGGAGAGCGTAGATGTTGAATCACCTGCATGGACAAGGGAGATCGCAATGAGTGCATCTCTCTCAAAACGGCTTCGGCACGCCGGCGCAGCTTTGGCATTGGCGCTGGCCTCGACATCCCTCAGCTATGGGATCGCCCATGCGCAACAGGCGACGCCGGCTCAAGATACGACCAAACCGAATATACTCGTCATCTTCGGTGACGACATCGGCCAGACAAACATCAGCGCCTATTCGATGGGTGTCGTGGGATACAAGACGCCCAATATTGATCGTATTGCCAAGGAAGGCATGCTGTTCACCGACTATTACGCCGAAAACAGCTGCACTGCCGGCCGCTCGACATTCATTACCGGCCAGGTCTGCCTCCGTACGGGTCTCTGCAAGGTCGGCATTCCCGGAGCAACGGTCGGCTTGCAGGCGCGTGACATTACCATCGCGCAGGCGCTGAAGCCACTCGGCTATGCAACCGGCCAGTTCGGCAAGAACCACCTCGGCGATCGCGACGAGTTCCTGCCAACGCAGCATGGCTTCGACGAGTTCTTCGGCAACCTCTATCACTTGAATGCAGAAGAAGAGCCTGAGCGTCCCTATTATCCAAAGAACGACCAGGCGTTCGTGAAAGCGAATTCGCCGCGCGGCGTCTTGCATTCGTTCGCTGACGGACGGGTCCAAGATACTGGCGCTCTTAATCGCAAGCGTATGGAAACGATCGACGATGAAACGACCGCTGCGGCGATCGATTTCATCCAGCGTCAGGCCAAGGAAGGAAAGCCCTTCTTCACCTGGATGAATACCACGCGCATGCACGCTTTTACCCATGTTCGGGATTCGATGCAGGGGCAAAGCGGCATGCCCGGCAACGAATATGCCGATGGCATGATCGAGCATGACGGCGATGTCGGGAAGCTCCTCAAGGCGTTGGACGATCTCAAGATCGCCGACAATACGATCGTCGTCTACACGACGGACAACGGCCCGAACCAGTGGTCTTGGCCAGATGCGGCGACGACCTCTTTCCGAAGCGAGAAGGATACCAACTGGGAAGGCGCCTTCCGCGTTCCGGCGATGGTTCGTTGGCCCGGCCACATCAAGGCGGGCGAGGTGTCCAATGAGATGATGTCCGGACTTGACTGGTTTCCGACCTTGCTTGCCGCAGCCGGCGATCCTGGCATCAAGGAACAGCTCCTCAATGGCGCAAGCATCAACGGCAATCAGTTCAAGGTCCATCTCGACGGTTACAACCAGCTTCCTTACCTGACAGGACAGCAGCCGAAGTCCGGACGCGAAGATTTCTACTATTTCAACGATGATGGAGAGGTCGTCGCTTATCGCTATGGCAATTGGAAGATCGTGTTCTGTGAACAGAGGGAGCCGGGCGGCTTCGTCGTATGGGCAAACCCCTTCACTTGTTTGCGTGCGCCGAAGGTCTTCAATCTGCGCATGGACCCCTTCGAGCGCGCCGACGTCGTCTCTGACCAGTATTATGACTGGCTGGCGAAGAATGCCTATCTCATCCAGTACGGCGTCTACCGAGTCGCCCCCTTCTTGCAGACGTTCAAGGACTATCCTCCAAGCCAGCGTTCCGCGAGCTTCAGCATCGATCAGATGGTCGACGCCTTGATGCGCTCGCTGGAGAGCCCAGCGTCAGGAAAATAGCAAAGCGGCGGCGGGCGGCTTTGCTTTTCAAGCAGCCGCCGCGCCAGCGATTCACCGGACGGCCAAGCCCCTGGCGACAGCCTTCCGGTGGCGAACTCTCCAGTCAGGTCAGGTGGCAACAAAAGCTGCCGAACGGCCCTGCAGCCACCTGAAGATGCACTCGATTGGCGGCGCGGGCAGCCGCATCGGCCCAACACTGCAACACCCGCCCCCTTCGACGCGCGGAAATCCATTGGCCGAGTTGAATTCATGGCCCACAGCAGCAGATTTACGCCTGATGTAACGTTTTGTGGAAGCCGTGTTACCGTAACGTACTTACGGGTAAGGCAAGACGCGGAATATTAAGGGCAGGCTTTCGGAGGCGACGATGGCACTGGCATTTGACGCAGAACACCGGCCGCAACGTCAGGGCGACGGCAATGGCGACCTAGTCTGGATAGCCGGCCGGACCTTCGTGATGGGGTCCAACGACCATTATCCGGAAGAGGCCCCGGCTCATCCTGTTGCCGTCGATGGCTTCTGGATCGAGGCGACGCCTGTCACGAACCGCAAATTCCAGGAATTCGTCAAGGCGACCGGCCACGTAACATTGGCCGAGAAGGCGCCCGACCCGAAGGACTATCCGGGCGCCCTGCCGAACATGCTTCGGGCCGGATCTCTTGTCTTCACACCGCCCAAATCGGTGAGTGGCGCAGATATCGCTCAGTGGTGGAAATTCAAGTTCGGGGCCAACTGGCGGCGACCCTATGGCGGCCTCAGCGACCTCCGCGGCAAGCTCGATCACCCGGTTGTCCATGTCGCCTACTCCGACGCAAAGGCCTATGCCGAATGGGCCGGAATGGATCTGCCGACAGAGGCCGAGTGGGAACTGGCCGCACGTGGTGGGCTTGACGACACTGAATTTGCCTGGGGCGACGAGCTTATGCCCGGTGGTGTTGCCATGGCCAACACCTGGCAGGGCACCTTCCCGACCCACAGCACGAAGCCTGACGGCAAGGACCGGACGACACCCGTGCGGTCGTTTGCGCCAAACGGTTACGGCGCCTATGACATGATCGGCAATGTCTGGGAGTGGACGCAGGACTATTGGTCGACGCGACATCCGCAGCCTGCGGCAAAGGCGTGCTGCATCCCCGAGAACCCGCGCGGCGGCGGAAAAGAGGCAAGTTACGATCCCAATCAGCCGAACATTCTTATCCCGAGGCGAGTATTGAAGGGCGGCTCGCATCTTTGCGCCCCGAACTACTGCCGGCGCTATCGTCCGGCAGCGCGCCACGCCGAGCCGGAAGACACGTCCACTAGCCACGTCGGCTTTCGCTGCATCAAACGCGTTGCAACATGATCAGGAGTGTCCGATGTCCCCGTCTGTGCGCTTCCTCCTGCTTTTCCTGCTGCTCCCGGTGAGCGCATTCGCGCAGGAGCTTCCCTCCTGGAACGATGGCAAATCGAAGCAGGCAATCGTCGACTTCGTCAAGAAAGTGACAACGCAAGGCGGCGCCGACTACGTGGCGCCCGAGGACCGCATCGCCGTATTCGACAACGACGGCACGCTCTGGACCGAGCAGCCGTTCTACTTCCAACTTGGCTTCATACTGGATCGGGTTAAGACGCTCGCTCCACAGCACCCCGAGTGGAAGGAAAAGGAGCCCTTCAAATCGATTCTGGCCGGTGATCTCAAGGGTATCGCAAAGAGCGGCGAACGAGGCCTCGTCGAGCTTGTGATGGAGACCCACGCCGGTCTGACGACCGACGATTTCCGCAACATCGTCATCGACTGGTTCGCCACGGCGAGACACCCGAAGACCGGCAAGCCTTACAACGAGATGACATTTCTGCCCATGCGCGAGCTGCTGGATTACCTGCGCGCCAATGGCTTCAAGACCTTCATTGTCTCGGGTGGCGGCGTCGAGTTCATGCGCCCGATGACCGAGAAAGCATACGGCATTCCGCCTGAACAAGTCGTCGGAAGCACGATCACGACGCAATACGCGCTCGTCGGCGACATCCCGGTTCTAAACCGCCTTCCGAAAGTCGACTTCGTTGACGATGGCCCCGGCAAGCCGGTGGGCATCAACAGATTCATAGGCAGGCGACCGATCCTTGCCGCAGGCAATTCGGACGGTGACTACGAGATGCTGCGCTGGGTAATGGCTGGCCAGGGACCGCACTTTGCAATGATCATTCATCATACCGACGCAGATCGCGAATACGCCTATGATCGCAAATCGGACTTCGGGAAGCTGGATAAGGCGCTCGACGAGGCGGAGAGCCGCAACTGGCTGCTCGTCGACATGAAAGCCGATTGGAAGAAGATTTACGCGTTTGATCAATAACCTCCCGGCTGGCGTTTTCCAGCCACTCAACCGCTCTGTACCCCGCTATCAAACGAAAGGAACGGACAATGTCGGAACTCGTTGTGATCGGCTTCGATGCCATGGATGAAGCAGATAAGGTGTTGCTGAAACTTCACAACCTGAAGAAGGAATATCTGGTCGACCTCGAGGATGCGGTGGTCGTCGTGAGAGATGAAGCCGGCAAGGTCCATCTCAAGCAGAGCCTCAACCTGGCAGCAATCGGGGCCACATCGGGGCTCTTGTCCGGCTCACTCTGGGGCGCCCTGGTTGGTCTGCTGTTCCTCAATCCGCTCGCAGGCTTTGCGATCGGCGGGCTCGTCGGTGCAGGCACTGGCGCGATCTCCGGTTCGCTTTCCGACTATGGCATCAACGACGAATTCATCAAGTCTCTTGGCGGAACCATACCGAACTCCTCCTCCGCTCTCTTCGTGCTCATACGCAAGGTGCAGCCGGAAAAAGTCCTGGCAGAGTTCCAGGGGCTGCGTGGCCGCGTACTGAAAACCTCGTTGGCGCCGGATCAGGAGGAGAACCTGCGCAAGGCGCTCTCAGGAGGCTCAGACGAAGCGCCCGCCAAGCCAGCCAAACGCCGAACGACTGCTAAAGGGGCAGCCGACCAAAGTTAGACGGCGATCGATACCAGCCACGACTGTAAATCTACATGCAATATCGGCTCCGGGCGAGCCGCGCGCAAATGCGTGGCCCTTGCCGCCCGTCACACGCTGCGAAATACCCGCGCTGAACTCGCTGCGCTGCCGGCGCGAACTCGCTACACGTTGCAGCGCCGGCTAAAAGGCAGTCGCTAGCCCCTCCGCCGTGAAGCGGGCGCCCGCTTTCGTTAGGCCTTCTTCGATGGATGCGGAAAGCAGCGGTTGATAGCGTCGCTGCGCCATTCTCTCGCGGAAGGTCGCCTCGAAATCCGGCGTAAGTTGCCGGAGTTCTGTAAGCCGCTGCGCCGCTTCATCCGACCCGAGTTGCCCGAGTGCGGCAACGCGCAAGACGCTGATCAGGAAATTCCTGTCACTTGCCTGCTCGCCGAGCAGCGAAGCCTCCGACCAATCTGTTCGCCGGTAAGCGTCGAGTGCGAGAACCAGGACCGCATCACGCGGAACGACATCGACTAATCTGCCGGCATCGCGCGCAAGAGAAACGCCCGCATCAAAATAGCCCAGCGCGAACAGTGCAAGACCAAGCTTTGCAGCTACATCGGGGCTGTTGGGATTGAGCGCGAGTGCGCGGTTGCCTGCGGCGATAGCCGCGTCGATCCTTCCACTGTAGAATTGCGACAACATCAGCGCCAGGTGCGCCCGGTCCGAAAGCGGCGACAACGAGACTGCCCGGTTGGCAAGCTCGAGCGCACGCGCAAGCTTGCTGTTGTCGGTGATCTCCGCCTGCCCCGCCGCTAGCAGCATCGCCAGCGCTGCTGTTGCGTCGGCATCGTAGCGGTTTGCCGCAATCGTTCTTTCCAGGCAATCGATCGTAAGTGCGAGACCCGATGCCCGGCCGTCGTCCAACTCGTGTTCGGCCTGAAGGACGCATGCATTGCCAAGCGAGCCCTCAGCCATATCGTGTGCTTCGATATTGTTGATGATCCCGCGTGTAGCAGCAAAGCGGCGCGAGAGTTGCGCGACCAATTCCTCCCGGACCGACGCAACCGTCCTGCCACTGGTATCGACCCTCTCCAGACCGGATTTGAGAAGATCGCCCGTCGCCGTGTCGACGACCTGCCACCAGATACTGCGATCGTCGCCATCACCGTAATATTTCATATCGATTGCGTAGGCGTTCGATCTGGCCGGGCGAAGCACCGAGGCAAGCGGCCTTTCGCGCCGATCGGCTTGCGAAACCGTCAGAGTCTGAAATTGGGTAAGGGCGGTCAGCAACATATCGCGAGTGACAGCGGCCTCGTCACGCAACCCTTCATCCACCGCAGTCAGCGTGACTGTGACTGTAGGCTTGGCCGTTGTCACGGTGCGCGCGCCATAAACGGTGATACCGGTGCCTACGACCACGACCATCAGCAGCGCCAGGGTTGAAGCGAGCCGCAAGGTCGCCCAGGAGCCGGCTTGGACATTCGGCGCAACCGCTGAAACGGGCAACGGGGGAACCAGCTTTACGGGTTCGCCCCAGGTCGTTGCGGGATGCTCTCGATCATCGATGCCTGGGGATGCATCGGTGGACCGCGTGAAAATCGCAATATAGCGCCCCCTCGGCAATTGAACCGTGACCCCGCCATCTTCGCCAAAAGCCTCGTAATACTGGCTGAGCGAGGACCGCAATCGGCTGAGCTCAATGCGAACGATGGGATCGAGTGACGGATCGAAATTGCTTTGTCGGCCAAGCACGTCAATGGCAATAGAATAGGCCTTCACGCCCTCGGCGCGCCCATTGAATTGCTGTTCCGCGATATATTTAAGGATGCTGCGGCTTCTTTCGGTGGCTCTGAACCGCTCGTCGGCGAGCAGACGCTCCAGTTCTGCGCTGGCTTCCGAGCATGAAACGTCATGAGCCCAGCCTTCGTATTCCTTAGCCTTCATTGCCGCCCCGCTACGCAATGCTCAATGCCAAGTAGAACAGATGGGCTTGCCTCGCAGAAAACAAGGGGTTGCAACACAAAACGCTAACAAAACCAAAACGTGACCGACATTGGTGCGAGTTGGTCGGTCCTATTCTAGGCCGCCGCCTCCGCGCTCACGACAGTACTTGATCACGTCTGCCTCGATCTCTGCGCAGACCATTTCATACTCATGGACCATCGCGTGGTTCATGTCGCCGGCACTGCTCCTCAGCCGGTCGAGGGTGGAGCTAGCATCCTCATAGGCCTCGCAGAGGCTGCCAAGAGATTCCGACTTCTCCCCGATCAGTTGAAGCCGCCCGCGGACCGAGGGCAGCTTCAGCATCAAGCGGTGTAACCCTCGCCGCTCGGCATCGGAAGGCGTTCTTGCCCCGTCGTGTTCCTTGCCCATGAAGACCACCCCGGCCTCAGTCGGCTTCGTTTGAACGATCTTAGCGAGCCAGTGGCGTGGCGGAAGTACGCAACGGTAACAGACCCGCGTTAATAGCGGCCGCCAAGCCTTGTTACCTTGGCATTTACGTTGCGTACCGCGTGGAACGCAACAAGAGTGCTGCAAGTTGGGCCTGTTTGGTCACGCGGCCGGGATCAGTTCATGAGCGGCATCAGCGTGAACAGTTCCTGAGCACGATTGACGCCGCGCAAGACATGCTGGCCGATCGAATGCAGGCTGTCCATTTGTGAGGGTGCAACGATTGCCGCAAAACTCGCCGACATCAGCAAGCGGCTCTGCAGCGACCGACAGAGCGAGACAATTCGGCTGACCTCGTTGACGGCAGGTCCGATGACCGTAAAGTCGAGGCGATCTTCACTGCCGATGTTGCCGTAAAAGACCTCGCCGAGATGGAGCCCGAGATAGACGTCAGTCACCGGTCTCCCCTCGATACGGCGCTGCGCATTGAGGTCGAGTAGGCGCCGGTCGAGCAGCGACCGGGCATTCAGCGCCGCCGAACAGGCCTCGTTTGGCCGCCTGCCCTTGAAAATCGCCAACGTGCCGTCGCCCATCAGCTTGAGCACTTCGCCGCCCGCTGCCTGCACCGACGAGATCACTGCATCCGCATAGTCGTTGAGCATCGGAATAATCTCTTCCGGATCGACTGTGTCCGAGATGTGCGTGAAGTTGGCAAGGTCGGAAAACCACAGCGCGGCCGATATGCGGTCGCTTTGACCGCGGGTGATCTTGCCGTGCAGTACCTGGTTGGCCGCATCCTGCCCCAGATAGACCTTGGCAATCGTGCCGGCAACGCCGCTAATCGTCACGCATTTGACGGCCAGCGCCAGGCAGGGAAGCAGATCGCGCAATACCGCGACGTCACGATCGGAGAATCCATCCTTCGCTCGCGTGGCAAAGTGGGAGAAGAAGCAGTCGATGTCTCCGATCGTACCACCATCGCCGAAGCGATGCGCAATGGCGATGAAGTCTGTGAAACCAGCAGCCTTCAGATCGTCCAGCAGGTAGAAATCGGTCGCGTCACCATTGCTCAGGCTTCTGCGGACCTCTACGGACCCCGTCGTCTCCAAATGATGGAATGCGGAGCGGAGCCAGTTGTCGGCGATCGCTCCGGCACCGGAAAAGCCGTATTCCGACACCCGCTCGATCGGCTCTCGGCTGTCCCAGCGGAAAGCTCGGCGTTCATAGACCGGATGCAGAGTGTCCATGACGGCAACGGAACGCTCGACCGGCAGTCCGTTCGCACCACACCGTTCACAGAAGCCGGCGAGCAGGTCCGCTTCGGCCATGCCCTTGAGCCCGCTCTGCATCAGCCAGGTGGTGATTTCTATGACGTGGCGGTCGTCCACGGCTGTCTCCTAGAACCGGGCGTCATTTTGCTTTTCTCAAGCCGAATGGCTTCGTATCCGGTCATCGCGGGACGCCCAGACCGGTGAACTTACAGTTTTGCGAAGGCGGCTCTTGAAGCCGCCTCGGGTCAATTAACGATGGTGACGCTTGCAGTGCGACCGGCGACAAGCGCCGTGTCGTCGGGCAGCGCATCGAGCGCCACGCGTACGGGGACGCGCTGAGCCAGCCGCACCCAAGTGAAAGTCGGAGTTACGTTAGCGAGCTGCGCGCTGGTATCGCTGCGTTCGCGATCCTCTATGCCGCCCGCGACGCCATCGACATGCCCCTTAAGAGGCGTTTTGCTGCCCATTAGATAGACGAGCGCAGGATCGCCGACCTTGATGCGGTCCAGCTTGTTTTCTTCGAAATAGCCGGCGACGTAGTAGGAATCGCTGTCGATCAGGGCGGTAACGGCGGTGCCCGCAGTAACATAATTGCCCGGCTGCATGGAGAAGTTGGTGAGCACGCCGTTGACCGGCGCCCGCACCACGGAACGGTCGAGATTGAGCTGAGCAGTGTCACGGCTGATCACGGCCTGGTTGTAGGCGGCCTCGTCCTGCTGGACTGTGGTCTCAGCCTGCTGGATCTTCTGCCGTGTCACCGAGCTCTCGCCAAGTTTGCGATAGAGCTCGAGGTCGCTTCTCGCCAGGTCGAGTGCCGCCTTGCTGCTTTCCATCTGCGCTTCGGCCTGGCGCAAGGCGAGCGTAAATCGCGCCTGATCGATGCGGAAGATCACGTCGCCCTTGCGAACAGTCTGATTGTCCTTTGCATCGACTTCACTGACGATCCCGGAGACATCGGCGGCTAGGCGTACGACGTCAGCGCGAACTTTGCCGTCGCGGGTCCATGGTTCGTCCATGTAGTAGTCCCACAAATGCCAGCCGAGCACTCCCGCCAAAGCGACCATGACGCCGGTAACCAGGAAGCGACCGGAATGAGCGAGAAGCGATTTCATAGTGACACCTTATTCAAAGATAGCGCGATGGCGCCGAGCAGGCAGAAATACATGGCCGTGTCGAAGAGCGGTCGATGCCAGACCAAACGATAGAAGCCGACATACGCCAGTGCACTCCGCAGGATGGCGTTGAGGAGGTAAGCGGCGAATGCGATCGCGCCGAGCGTTGGGAGAAAGACCCCGTAAATATCGATATCCGGCCTCATGCCGCATGTTCCTTTGCAGTTCCGGCTGTCGCGCCCGTGACAGCCTGAGCGAGGGAGGCTGCATCCGGGTAGAGAGTGTATCTGAGCGCTGTCATCGAGCGGCGCGCGCCCTCGATCGCCGACGACCGGCCGGCCTCAATCAGTGCTGCGAGCGACTGGTCCAGTGTCGTCAGTAGGTTTCCGTCGGGTTGAGCATCCCGGCTCTTCTGCTTCTGCTGATAATAAGCCGCAACGCCCGACAGCACGTTCTCGATCGGCTCGCGCTTGTCGCGCGAGACAAGCTGCTTGTGGCGTTGGAGCTCCAGCGTATTGAGGCCGTTCCGCAAATCCCGCAGGATATCGGTCTGAGCGACGGCGGACTCGGCCGGGATCATCGGCAGGCGCGGGGCAACCAGGCCAAACCGGTCGACCATCCGGTAAAGCAACTTCGTGAAGTCGACGTCCTCAGGGCGACGCGCCGCAGTGACGATATCGGTCCAGCCCGAGCGCAGCAGCCGGTAGGCGGTCCATTCTGCACCGACAGAACGAACAAGAACGGTCGTCCCGCAGGCAATCACCATGCCGATGATCATGGCCGCGTTCGAATTGAGGAAGGAGGCGAGATCCAGGCTCAAGCGATCCTGCAGCGTCAGCATGTTCGGCAGGTTCACGCAGAAGCCCATGCCGTAGAGAGCGAGCGATGGCTTGGTCATCAACAACCCCGCTGGCACCAGGACCAATCCAAGTGCTGCGGCAAGCTCGACATAGGTATGGATCAACGGCATCAGGCCGAACTCGAAAACAAACGCTGCGATCACGGTGACGATCGCCACATTGACGAACTTGATCATCATCGGCGCGGGATCGTCCATCGATGAAAAGATGCAGCAGAGCACGCCTGCCATCATCGCGGCGGCGCTGCCTTGCGGCCAGCCGGTATAGATCCAGAGGGCTGTGGCAATGAACGTCGCCAGCATCACGGATAGGCCGGAGTGAACGGCCATGCCGTAGTCCTTGTGGATCGGCGCGCGATCGAACGACGTGCCGAAGCGGCGCCAACGAAGATCGTGATGCGATCCGGATTGGATATCCTCGCGCAGACTGAGACAGTCGCCCCAGATCTGCACCAGATCGCGGATGCGTGCGGTGAAGTTGTGAGCAAGAAGCCCATTCCACTCCTGTTGCTCGCGTCCCTCCTCCTCAGCCTTCGCTATCAGGGCAAGGAGGTGCTGGCGCTTATCCTCGGCAAGAGGCGCACCGTTTTCGAGCAACGCGCTGACTTCGGTTACGAGTGCAGTGATGGCGGGTGTGAATTTGCCCGCCGTCGCCTTGTCGAGCGCGTGCAGCACGTCAGCCAACCCTGAAACGACAGGCAGCATCGCAACCATGCGCTGCTGCAGCATTCGGGTGCGACCGACCATATCGCGCAGTGCCGAAGTGTCGTAGGCCACGTGAGTGGTAAAGCTGTGGAGGTCGACTGCGTCGGCAGCCAGCCGTCGGGCTGCCGCCAGAAGCGAAGGATCGCGTCCCCTGCCCTCCAGCGTGCCAATGGCGAGCTCGGCGCCGTCTCGCAGCCAGGCATTGATGCGCGCGGCCAGAACCGGCCCTGCATGCCGGGGAAAGATGATACGATTGACAACCGCCGCACAGATGATGCCGAGCGCGATTTCCTCGACGCGGGCAGTTGCATAGGTAAAGGCCGTGTCCGGATTTGCGACGATCGGGAATCCGGTGAGAGCGGTCGTGTAGCCCGCCAGCATGAAGCTGTAGCTCCGTGGCGTCCGGTCGAGCAGACTGACGCCGAGGCAAAAGGCCATCCACAGCGCAATCGCAAGCGTCAGCATTTCAGGCGAATTGACGAGGTTGGGGATCAGGATCACCGTGACCGTACCGCCGAGTGCGGTGCCAATCAGTCGGTAGAGCGCCTTCGACGTACTCGCCCCGGACAGCGGATGGGCCACGATGTAAACCGTGCCGACCGCCCAGTATGGGTTTGGCAGGTCGAAGCAAAGCGCAAGGCCAAGCGCCAGCATTGCGGCGGCGAAGGTCTTGATGGAAAAAACGACGTCTCCCAGACTGGGATCGGTCGCGTTCTTGCTACTCGTCATTTTCCTGTATTCCGGATAGGGCCGCGGTTTTCGCCGCGATGGCGCGCAGGACTTCCAGGGCGGCCCCAACCTGTTCAGGATCGAGGTCGCCAAGGATCTGTGCTCGCAGCTCCGCCGCACAGCTTTCGGCGCGCTCGGCGACCGCTGTGCCTCCTCCGGTGAGTTGCACCAGCTTGATGCGACGGTCCGCCTCATCGGGGACCCGGCGGATCAAGCCGTCATTTTCCAAACTATCAAGAACCCGCACGAGCGTCGGCCCTTCCACACCGACCCGTTCGGCCAGAACACCCTGTGGGATCCGGTCGCCATGCCGAAGCAGCGCAATCAACGGCGCCGCGCTGGCATCGGATAGATTGTGCTCGGTCAGAATGGCGTTCAAAGCGCGACGCCACCCGCGCCCGCAGATCATAAGCAATGGTGCGAACTCGGCCCAGGTTTGTGTCTGATTCGTTGTCATGGAAATTAGATAACATCCTATCGATTAGAATTCAATGATATTGTTGGACGCATGACGATGGTGGTTAGCGGATCGTTTTTTTGCCCAGCAATTGCGGGACTTTCTGTTCGACACTGCTGGCGACCAATCATAATTTGCCGCGACGCCGACATTGCATGCCCGGAGGCTAGGCAAGGTAGCTCACACGGAAATGTCATTTGCGAGCTAGGCTCGCTCGCTGAGGAGCAAACTTCATTCGGCATTCTTGGCGAAATCGGCACATATTAGCAGCGTCGGAAGTGCCATATTAGCGCATGCGAAGCCGCCGTTTTTCTTTTTGACGCAACCGCACTGCACTTAACCTTACCGGCTAACCACTCCATTAGCATCCCCTTGAAAACGCAGGGGATTGTGGCACGTCGCAGCCATGACAAACATCCGCACTCCGAAATATAGCGCCGACGATATGGGACGCTCGCGGGAATGCGAAGCTGTCTGCAATATGGCAATCACCGAAGTTGTCCGTCGCGCGGTCGCGGCGGGATGGCGGGAAGAGGAAATTGCTCTTCATCTCGCGGACGCCGCAGAAGACTACGTGATGTATCTGGCCATAAGCGCGCAGCGCCGATTGATGGCAGCCAACAACAATTGAACGAAGCTTGGCACCGCAGCAAAGCCTGCGCAATTCTACGGCTCAATTGATCGGCGATGCAGGCGAAAGGTTAGTTCTGCGGCGTGTTTCTGAAGGCTTCCGCTTCCGCGTAGAACTTCTTTTCCCATGCCTTGTGATTGTCCAACCCCTCACGAATGAAGGGCGTGAAAACGGCAAGGTTCATCAGCGTCCAGTTCACAAAGCGCGCCGGGAACTTCAACGGCTTCACGAAATCGATAAAGAGCACCACGCGCGTCTCGTCGGTATGGTTCCACGCCTCATGCTCGTAGGCGTCGTCGAAGATCAGCGCCTTTCCTTCCTGCCAACGGCAGATCTGATCCTTGACCCGGATGGCAAGCTTGTCGGCAGGCTCCGGTACGATCATCCCGAGATGCAGGCGAAGCACGCCATTGTAAGGTCCGCGATGAGCCGGCAGATGCTTTCCGGGCTCGAAGATCGAGAACATGGCGGTTTTCAATCCCGGGATCTTCTGCACCGCCTCCCAGGTTTGCGGGCATGCCCTGATATTCTGTTCCGACTTCACGCCAAACCCGACAAGGAAGAAGGTCTTCCAGCCACTATCGCTTGAGATCGTCTTCACATCAGTCGAGATGTCCTGGAATGACGGCAGTTCACTCTGCCGCATGAGCACGCGGTCCAGCTCGGACCGTATCTCCGGCCACGCCTTCTCAACCTCGGCGACCCAAGGGAATGTCGCGTTATCATAGACCGGCGGGTTGCCGAGCCTGGCATATTTGAAGTTCAGCTTTTCCGCCCACGCGACGATACCCATGAAGAAGCGCGTAATTGCGCTTGGTCGACCCATCGGCGTGATGCCGACAGTGTTAAGGGATTGGTCCCTGGACTGGGTAGGTTTGCCGGAAAGACCTGAATCGGTGGTGCGGTCGGTCATGAGTGGTCCAATGCGTGGAACAAGCGGCCCAAAGCTCAAAGAAATATGGAAAGGACCGCATGTTTCGCAAGATCGCGCAGGATGAGGTCAAATGTCGCGACGACATATAGGGGACCCGCGGCGCAGGACATTTACCCGCATCTGCCCGCCTTCGGGCAAGATCAATGCGAGATGGACTTCGAGAAGAGGTTGACCACCAGCACGCCGGTGATAATCAGCCCGAGCCCTATGATCGCCGGCGCATCCAGCCGCTGCTTGAAATAGACGAGGCCGACCCCGGATATCAGCACGATGCCGAGCGCGCTCCAGATCGCATAGGCGATCCCGACGGGGATGATCTTCAAGGTCATAGACAGGCAATAGAATGCTGTCGCGTAGCAGACGACCACCACGAGCGTCGGTCCTACGCGGGTGAACTGCTGCGACAACTGCAGCGCCGTCGTGCCGATGACCTCGAGCGCGATCGCAGCAAAGAGCAGCGCATAGACGGCAGCTGGAGCCATGGTGGACCTACCCTACTTGTTGGTCAATTCGACGAGACGGGAGATGAGCGCCTGGCGGTCGCCGCCGCTGTCATGACTGCCGAGCATGTCGGCAAGCCAGAGCCCATCGGCAGCAAATCGAACGATCTGCGCATCGACGGACGAATCCGTGCCGACATATTCCTCCGTCCGCTCCTGCACCCACTCGCGCCAGCGCTGCCGAAGCCTTGGCTCGGCGAGCAGCGCCATGGTGACCTGAGCCCAATGGGCGGCCTCGTCGGGCTTATCCCTAAGATCGGCTACGGCATGCAGATAGGCCCGGCTGAAGCGGCCATGCGGGGTAGGGTCTTCGCGCATACGCTCGTCAATATCGGCGTCGAAGCGATCCAGGAGACTTTCGAAAAGGGCGTCCAGCAACGCGTTCTTCGTCGGGAAATGGTGCAGTAGCCCACCCTTGCTGACGCCTGATGCGCCGGATACGGCATCCAGTGTCAGTGCGGCCATGCCCTGCTCCATCGTGAGGCGAGCGGCCACGTCCAGCAGCTGCTGGCGCACGACAAGGGGCTGTTTGCGGCGATGATGAGCGAGTGACATGCCAACAGAAGATACCGTCCAGACGGTTTTGTCAAGCCAACCCATATTCGACTGTCTGTGCGGATGGCGAATTGCCGCGTGCTGATCCAAGCGGTTGCAGTCCCGCTCCCCGCAGTGCATTAAGAGTCCGATTTCGAGGAATGGAACCGTGACGGAAAATGTCATTACGCTTTATGAGGCGATTGGCGGCGACGAGGCCGTCCGCGCCCTGTGTCGCCGCTTCTATGAGCTGATGGATACGCTGCCGGAGGCACAGCACGTTCGCGCCGTCCATCCGCCGACGCTGGAAGGCAGCGAGGAGAAATTCTACGAATACCTGACTGGATATTTCGGCGGCCCGCCGCTCTACACCGACAAGCGCGGTCACCCACGCCTCAGGAGCCGGCATTTCGTTGCCGAGATCGGTCCGGTGGAACGCGACGAGTGGCTTCATTGCTTCCGTCGCGCGCTCAAGGAAACCATCGCCAATCCGAAGCTGCGCGAGATCATCCTGCCCCCCATCGAACGCCTCGCATATCACATGCAGAACAAGGAACACGGATGACCATGACGCTGAACGCGCGTATTGCGCCGCTGTTTTATCTGCTTGCCGGCTTGTTCGGTTTTGCCGGCGTGGCGCTGGCCGCGGCCGCAGCGCATGGCGGCGGCGACGCGCATCTTCTCGCTTCGGCTTCGGCAATGTGCCTGGCGCACGCCCCCACCCTGTTCGCCCTCGCGATCGGCGCCGAAAAACTTAAGACGGCGTGGCTTGCAGGCATACTGATAGGGGTCGGCACGCTTCTGTTTGCCGGGGATCTCGTTGTTTTGCGCTACGCTGGCTCCGGCCTGTTTCCGCTGGCGGCCCCCTCCGGCGGATTTGCCATGATGTTCGGCTGGCTGGCGATCGCCGTGGGCGCTTTCATTCGCCGAGGCTGATCGATCAGCTGACGGGGATGCGCCCAAACCGCAGCAGGTTGCCATGCGGGTCATGGATATAGAACTCTTCCATGCCCCACGGCCGTCGCTCAAGTGCGGTCAGACGCGCCACCCGCTTCTCCTGATACTCCGCATGGAGCGCAGCGATCCGACGGCCACGCAGATAGACGGACGTCGCTTCGCATAACGCCCGGTCGCGCGCCAGCCAGAAATGCAACTCCATCTCGTTCCGGCGGAGGATCAGATAGTCCGGAGATTGGTGGATGATCCGGTCGAAGCCGAGCTGGTCGCGATAAAAGGCCAGCGTTTCATCGAGATCAAGCGATGGCAAGACCGGCAGGACTTCGACACGATCCGGATCCTGTTCGGTCATTTCAGATGCCAGCAACCACGGTGAAGCCTTCAAAAACCGGAGGCCCCTTATACATTGCCTTGCGTTCACCAGCGTTGCGGTGCGCGGCGCGGAAGTTTTCGGACTTCGTCCAGTTCAGGAAGTCGTCCTCGCTTTGCCAGAGCGTGTGCGAGGAAAACAGCGTGTAGTCCTCTTCCGCATTCGTCTTGCCCCGCAGCAGCCGGAATTCAACAAAGCCAGGAACCTGCGAGAGGCTGGAATCGCGGTCGCGCCATACATTCTCGAAGTCTGCCTCGGATCCAATCGCAACCTTGAAGCGGTTCATTGCAATATACATGGGTGATCCCTACGCTTTGCTTTTCGCAGCGACGCGCGAAGGCGCGAAGGCTACAACATTATTGCCGTTTGCGGCCTCCAGACCAAGCGGCTTTTCAGGCTGTTGGCCAGGCAACCGTGCCTCCCAGAGGGGAAACTCCGATACGTTGGGATAGTCCCTGCGCCGCTCGGCATTCCGGAGTAGCAGTTCGTAAAGCTCCGGCACAAGGCCGTCGCCTCTTTGGGCGGCGATCTTGTGCAGGCCGATCATCATGACCCCACCGGGGCGTTCTTCATTCATCGGGAATTGTCTCGTTCGTTCATTGTCTGCAACGCACGTTCCAGACTGGACTTGCTGCCGTTTCGAAGCGGGATGAAGGCCTTGCCGAACTTCTTGCAGCCGGTCTTCACGCGCAGGCAGGCATCGTGGCTGATACAGTCGATCGGGCAAAAGACGCAGTCGACCGAGGGAAGTACGGTGTCGATGCGGGAGACCGCCTCGCGCAAACCGCCGTCGTGATGGATCAGCTCTGCCCCGAAATCGCTTGCGATCTGGCGAAGATGCGCCACCTGGCAGTCCCGTCCGCCGACATACAGGAAACTGCGTCCATCAAGTTTGGACCGCCCCGACGTTTCCTGAACCGTCTGAGCATCAGCGTTAACGCGGATCTCGCGGTTGGAACCCTTCTTCGTCTTTCGAGCCATTGCCCACCCGTTCGCTCGTTGATCGTCACACGATTCCTGCGTGTGCCGGGGGACCTTATTAAACTTGATTTTTAGAGTAAAGTATAAAGTTGATTATAGAAGTCATATTTTATCAATGGCCCGTCACCTGGACGTCCTGGCTGAACGACCAGACCGGCTTGCCCCACTCGACAGGGAGCGGAGGGAACGGAGCAGCGCGGCGGATGCCCTCGACAACAGCCTGATCCAGCTCCGGAATACCGGAGCTGCGCGCGATCGAAAGACCGCTCAGATCGCCGCTGGCGCCGATTGTCAGGCGAACGCGAACGCTCATGGATGTGCTCATGCGCTTGTACTCCGACGGCACCCTGACCGAGCGACGAATCCGGGATTGTACCTTGCCGGGATAATTGGCGACGGCCGCGCTCCCCGCACCGCCACTGCTGCCAGCCCCACGCGAATTCTGGTTCGATGTTGCCGTCTCGGTCCCGTCGGCGGACCCTCTCTTGGAATCCTGCTCGTTTTCACCGCCGGATCCTGCGGATGGTTGAGCCTTCTTCGGCGGCTCCTTCTTCTCGATCGGCTTCTTGACGGGCTTTTCCGCTTTCAGCTTGCGCTCCGGTGTTGGTTTATCCGGCTCGGGAGCGACCGCCGCCGTTTCCACCGGCTGAACCGGCTTGATCTCTTCCGGCGCCGCTTGAGCAACCGGAGGCGTTTCCGCAGGCACCTCGAGCGGCACTTCGGTCGCCATCGGCTGCACGAAGGACGTCTCGGCCGATGAGAGCGAAGTCAAAACCTCCGGTTCCGCGGCAACGATGTTCTCCGGTGAAACGCGCGTAACCTCTTGTGTAGGCGCAACGGTTACCGGCTCGGTGGTCACCGTTTCCGTCGGCGTCGCCGCCGTCGGCTGGACCGTCTGAGTCTGCGCGGTCTCGGCTACGATCTGCTCGGGCTGCTGCTCCTCAGCCTTCTCGCCCGCCGCCGCTTGGTCCGCTTCCGAATCGCCAAGGATAATGACGCTCACGACTTCGCCGGCCTCTTCGACCGGATCGTGCGGTGTGACCACAAATCCGACCACCAGCATCGCGATGACGGCCGCATGGCAGGCAAAGGAACTGAGGCAAGCCATCACCACATTGCGCTGAGGTGGTTTCGCGTTCTCTTCCCTTTCGGCGCTCGCCTCCAGCGACGGCGCGGTTGCGACGGTGCTGCTCGCACTCTGCGGAGCCTGCGGGAAGGATTCGATCAACGCCAGGCGCGCGTAGTGTATGGAAGCTTCGGCGGCTGGCTGGCGTGGCACATTGCGAAGATCGGACAATTCATGCCCGGGATGCATGCCGGGATTGTTGTCGTTCATTCCGCCGTCAGCGACCGGTTCCTCGACAAGAATGACTCTCGATTTGGATTTTGCTGAAACTGCCATTTGTGCCTGCCTCGGCCAGTTGAAACAGAAAACCGTCGGCTGTCATGCCGGCGAACCACTCAACCCTCGAAGGGAACGGAAACCTGTGAACGAGTGACAAGGCCCTTCATGCACTCTCCCGAGGCCGGCCCGTCGCAGACTGGCGCGTCGTTGATCAGCAAGCGCGTCACGCTCTCGCAGTTGACGTTCGGCATGTCGAACTGGCGCACACGCTTCTTGCCTTGCGGCAGATCGCGGAAGTCCAGCACGGTAACCCGGTCGACCGCGTTCTTGTCGTTGAAGAAAGCAAGCTCGAAGGAGATTTTGCTGATTGGCGCGGCAAGATTGTTGAGCGCAACGAAGGTCATCATGCAGCCCTTCTGTGATGGCGCCAGACCGTTCAACTCGACCTCAAGGCCCTTGGCCGGCGACGCTGCAGCAGCGTCCTGAGCAAAAACCTGCGATGCGCTCGCAACCACGATCAGACCGCTCGTCAAAAGCGCTGCAACCTTGCTCACTGCCATTCCTTCCATCAATAAACTCTAAAACTTGACTTCTAAACTCCGCTATTGCGTCATTAAAAAATGATGACTATGAAAGTCAAGATAATTATGGATTTTCCGGGCGTTTGGACGCCGCGGATCGAGCGGAAATAGCCGACCGAAATGATGGTTGAGAAGCCAGATAGCTTTAGTCACGCGTCGCCGCAGCGCGAACCAACGGCAGAAATGCGCGTTCTGGAAAGTGCGGACATTTTTCGCGGAGCGACCGAGATCATGATCCGTCACGACGGCGTGGTCTACCGCATGAAAATCACCCGTCAGGGCAAACTCATTCTCAACAAGTAGGGCTAGGACATGACTGAAACCACGAAACCGGCTCCTGCCGACATACGCGCATTTCGCGCGGAGAATCCGAAGATGCGCGAGCGCGATATCGCCGCACAGCTTCAGATTTCGGAAGCTGCTCTCGTTGCGGCCGAAGTCGGCATCACCGCAACCCGCATCGACGGCAGCGCCGTGAAGCTCCTGGAGCGGGTCGCTGAACTCGGCGAAGTCATGGCCCTTTCCCGTAACCAAAGCGCCGTTCACGAAAAGATCGGCGTTTACGAGAACATCACCGCCGGGCCGCACGCCTCGATCGTGCTCGGGGAAAACATCGACCTGCGCATTTTTCCAAACCGCTGGGCGCATGCTTTTGCCGTCTCCAAGAAGGACGGCGACCAGGAGCGACTCAGCCTGCAGTATTTCGACAAGGCAGGCAACGCGGTTCACAAGATCCATCTTCGCCCGGACTCGAATGTCGAAGCCTATCGCGCCATCGTCGGGGATCTGACGCTCGACGATCAGTCGCAAGAATTCAACGCTGATCCGACGCCCTCATCGATGGATGAGAGCGGCGAGGTCACCCGCGATGAACTGCGGGAGCACTGGAGAAAGCTCACCGACACGCACGAGTTCTTCGGCATGCTGCGCAAGCTGAAGATCGGCCGCCGAGCCGCCGTTCGCACCGTCGGCGACGACTACGCGTGGCAACTCGACAACACGGCAACGGCGGAGATGATGCACGCTTCGGTCAAGGCCGGTCTGCCGGTCATGTGCTTCGTGGCAAACAACGGCATCGTGCAGATCCATTCCGGCCCGATCTTCAACGTGCAGCCGATGGGTCCGTGGATCAATATCTTCGACCCGACCTTCCACCTGCATCTTCGGCAGGATCACATCGCCGAGACCTGGGCGGTACGCAAGCCGACAAAGGACGGCCATGTAACCTCGCTCGAGGCCTACAATGCCGAGGGCGAAATGATCATCCAGTTCTTCGGCAAGCGCAAGGAAGGCACCGATGAGCGCGACGATTGGCGCTCAATCATGGAAAACCTGCCGCCCGCAGGAACCAGCGTCGCGGCATGAGCAAGGGGATAACGATGCGTAAGGCACCACGCAGCAAGCGGCTTCGGGCGATGGCGTTTTCAGCCACGGTTATTGGGCTGTCGCTGGCTCCGGTCTCGAATGCCCCGGCCGCTGAAAAACTGAATACGACGCGCCTTGTGTCCGTTGGCGGCGATGTCACCGAGATCATCTACGCGCTCGGTGAGCAGGACCGGTTGATCGCGCGCGACACGACCAGCCTGTATCCCGAAGCGGCAACAAAGCTGCCCGACGTAGGCTACATGCGCGCGCTATCGCCGGAGGGCATCCTCGCCATGAACCCGACGGCGATCATCGCCATCGAGGGATCCGGGCCACCGGAAGCGCTGAACGTGCTCAAGAGCGCGAGCGTCCCCTTCGAGACCGTGCCTAACGCCTATACCCGCGAAGGCATCCTCGCCAAGATCGACCGGGTCGGCGATCTCCTCGGCCAGCCCGACAAGGCAAAGGCGCTAGAGGAAAAGGTGGGTGCGGATCTTGACGTGGCAATCGCCGACGCCGCCAAGCGCCCCGAAGGCGAGCGGAAGCGCATCCTCTTCATTCTGAGTATGCAAGGAGGAAAGATCATGGCCTCCGGAACCGGCACGGCAGCCGATGGCATCATCAAGCTGTCCGGTTCCGTCAATGCCGTCGGCAATTTCCCGGGCTACAAGCCGCTAACCGACGAGGCGATCGTGGAAGCCAAGCCTGACGTCATCTTGATGATGAACCGCGGCGACGGGTCAGCCACCAAGGATGAAGATCTTCTGAAGCAGCCCGCGCTGGCCCTGACACCCGCGGCGCAAAACAAGGCAATCATTCGCATGGACGGCCTCCACCTGCTCGGGTTCGGCCCGCGCACCGCGAGCGCCGTCCGTGAGTTGAACGCAGCGATCTACGGAAGCTGATAATGGCTCTGCAGGACGCCATCGGACAGAAGCGCTCCATGTTTTCGCTGACAGGTCTGCGGGAGCTTCAAAGGGCGGGTGATCGCAGTCGCCTCGCGCTGCTGGCAATCGTTCTGCTTGCCGTCGGGTCCGTCCTGTCCCTGTTATTCTCAGTGACAACGGGTGCTTCCAACGCCTCGTTCCTCGACGTCATCGCCAACATGGCCGGCTCGGACGATGCGCTGAACGCCAGAGACCGGATCATCATCTTCGATATCCGAATGCCCCGCGCGATCCTGGGTTTCCTGGTGGGCGGCTCGCTTGCCGTCTCGGGCGCCATCATGCAGGGCTTGTTCCGCAATCCCCTTGCGGATCCCGGGCTCGTCGGCGTGTCCTCCGGCGCGAGCCTCGGTGCCGTGGTGATCATCGTGCTCGCCAGCACCTTTGCCGCGCCGCTTTACACGCTGCTCGGCATCTACGCGCTGCCGATCGCAGCCTTCTGCGGCGGACTTGCCAGCACGTGGCTGCTCTACCGGATCGCAACCGGGAACGGCCAGACCTCAGTTGCCACGATGCTGCTTGCCGGCATCGCGCTCGGCTCGCTGGCCGGCGCGCTCACTGGCCTCCTGATCTACATGGCCAACGATCAGCAACTCCGCGACCTCACCTTCTGGGGGATGGGATCGCTTGCCGGGGCGACATGGGCAAAGATCGCCGCCGCCGGCCCGATCATTCTTCTCTCCTTTGCGGCGATACCCTTCATGGCCCCTGGCCTGAATGCCATCACTCTCGGTGAGGCTACAGCCTTTCACATGGGCGTCCCTGTTCAGCGGCTGAAGAACATCGCCATCGTCACCGTCGCCGGGGCGACGGGTGCTTCGGTCGCAGTCAGCGGCGGCATCGGCTTCGTCGGCATCGTCGTTCCGCATGTTCTGCGCATGTCGATCGGCCCCGATCACCGCTTCCTGCTGCCAGCTTCGGCGCTTCTCGGCGGCTCGCTGCTGATTTTTGCCGATGTTCTTGCCAGGACGATCGTCGCGCCGGCCGAACTGCCGATCGGCATCATTACGGCCGCCGTCGGCGGCCCTTTCTTCCTTTGGATTCTGTTGCGGCATCGCGCACGCCTTGCCCTTTGAGTATTGAGCAATGATTGAGGTATCCGGCGTTTCCGTGCGCCTTTCCGGCAAGGCCATTGTTAGTCAGGTCGGCTTCTCCGCCGAGGCAGGCCAGTTGACCGCGATTGCCGGTCCGAACGGCTCGGGCAAGACAACGACGATGAAAGCGGTCTCCGGCGAACTCCCCTACTCCGGCTCCATTCGTCTCAATGGTCAGGAAGTGAACGCGCTGCAGCCGTGGCGGCTGGCGACGATGCGGGCGGTGCTGCCGCAGGCAAGCTCGATCTCTTTTCCCTTCACGGTGCGCGAAGTGGTGCGGATGGGCCTGACCACCGGCGTCAATCGCAATCCTGAGAAAGCCGAGCAGACCGCGGCGAATGCACTGGCCTCCGTCGACCTGGGGGGCTTCGAAGGCCGCTTCTATCAGGAACTTTCGGGTGGCGAGCAGCAGCGCGTTCAACTCGCCCGCGTGCTCTGCCAGATCGCCGAGCCGGTCGTCGACGGCAAGCCCTGCTGGCTTCTGCTCGACGAGCCGGTATCCAGCCTCGACATCAGCCACCAGCTGACGATCATGACTCTGGCGCGCAATTTCTGCGAGGCCGGTGGCGGCGTCATCGCCGTCATGCACGACCTCAACCTGACCGCGCTTTTCGCCGACCGGATCATTCTCATGAAATCCGGCCAACTGGCTGCAAGCGGTAGCGTCCGCGATGTGCTGACCGACGAGACAATGGAATCTGTCTTCGGCTGTGCCCTGCGGATCAATCAGGTTCCGGCCGACGGTACGCCCTTCGTGCTTGCGCACAGTGCGATCCAAACCGGATACAATCCAGCGTAGCGGAACTTTTGCAGGGTGACCGCGTTAAGCAATTGATGATGTGGGTCATTGCCGGGCGATAATCTTCATGCAAACTTCGGCAGCGGCCCTGTGTTGAATCAGGCCGCTAAGAGCGCGCCTCACCGATGGAGAAAATCGTGGCCTCTTCGCTCCTCCACCCCATTCGTAGCCGGCGCAATGGCGGCACGCTTCACAACATCGAATCCACCATCGAAGAACAGATCGAGTCTCTTCGTGAAGAGATCGCAGCACTGACGAAGATTGCCGGAAAGCAGTCACGAAAGTCGAGCGATCGCATGCGCTATCAGGCAGCCGCCAGCTACGACGATCTTCTCTCTCGCAGCGAAGACCTGATGCATGAATTGCAGGAAAGCTACCTTCGCGGCGCCAACGAAGTGCGCAATACCGTGCGCCGTCACCCAATCGCCACCGTCGGGGCGGCAGCAGCCTTTGGGCTCGTCCTCGCCCTTCTTGCCCGCCGTTAAGGAGGCTAAATGCTCTTCCCGCTCCTCAGCCTATTGGTAGGCACGAGTGTTCACCGGACCGTTGCGCGGACGAAGCGCAACGGTATTTTCGTTGCCATTGCCGGCGTGCTCTTGTTGACCGCTTATACGCTCGCGGTCGTCGCCGGTGCCATCTGGCTCTCAGGCATCTACGGTCCGATCGGCGCAGCGCTGTTCCTGGCAGCCGCAGCCCTGCTGGTGGCGATCGTCGTTCTCGTCATCATGATGGTGATCAACGCCCAGGAGGCGCGCCGTGCCAAAGAACGCAAGCAGGCATTGGAATCGCTTGCAGCGGTCGGCATTGGTCTTGTCCGAGCTCAGCCCTTGTTGACGGCTGGCGTTCTTGCAGCAATCGTGGCGGCCAACCTCATCGGTTCCAAGCGCGACGACTGACCTCTCAATTTTCGCGTAGCTCAAGGAAAGGCCGGCGCCCTGTTGGGCAGCCGGCCTCTCCTATGGATCGAACGAGACTACTATATCAGAAGGCGAAGGCCTTGGACGTCAGCGGCGAGGATGTCGCATCCGGACCAAAATCGGCTTCACCGGATATCTGAAGCAGTTCCTGGAGACGCTGCCGAGCGCGATTGACGCGGCTCTTGATCGTTCCGACTGCACATCCGCAGATTTCCGCCGCTTCCTCGTAGGAAAAACCGGAAGCGCCGACCAGGATGATCGCTTCACGCTGGTCCGGCGGCAGCTGATCGAGCGCCTTCTTGAAGTCCTGAAGATCGAGCGCCCCATATTGGGCCGGGTGCATAGCCATGGACTCGGTGAACAGGCCATCGCTGTCCTGAATCTCGCGCCCGCTCTTGCGCATCTGGCTGTAGAGTTCGTTGCGCAGAATCGTGAAGAGCCAGGCTTTCATGTTCGTGCCCATCTCGAAATGATCCTGCTTTGCCCAGGCTTTCATGATGGTGTCCTGGACAAGATCATCCGCCCGGTCGTGCCGGCCAATCAGCGAGATGGCGAAGGCGCGGAGGCTAGGGAGCGACGCGAGGAGCTCGCGCTTGAAGCTTGGTTGCTGCTTTTCCATGGAGCCACCTTACTTCACAGCTTTTGCCGACGCGACGAGCTCAGCCTGGTCAAGCTTCTCGAGCAGATCGAGAAAGCGGTCGGGAATCGCCTCTTCCTGCACGGCAGCATAAAGCGATCGTAACTTCACGCCGATCTGGCTGTTGGGGTCAAGGATATCGCTTGCGCGCATTTCCAGCCGCTGCCGATCCTTTTCATTCTTCCGTGTCGTCATCAATCGTCACTTTGCTTTTGTTATCCACGTGCTCTGCCACGTCGCCTTGATTAAGTTCGCCTCAATAAAACAGCCGCTTGTCCCGGCCGATTGGCGAACATCCCGTCGCGTGCCATGAAACAAATGCGATAAGCCCTCTGTTGGTAGCCACGATAATGCCGTTGAGAAAAAAAAGTTCCTACATGCGAGGAACATTTTTACAATCCGTCGCGTTTTAATCGCCATTGGGGCCGTTCACCGGCCTATACTGGGAGCTTTACATGACACTTTCGACTCGAATTGCGCCGCATCTTCCTTACCTGCGTCGCTATTCCCGCGCGCTTACTGGAACGCAGACTTCAGGCGACGCATATGTAGCCGCCGTACTCGAGGCGATCATTACCGACATATCCATTTTCCCGGATACCGCGGATGACCGCGTCGCATTGTACAAACTTTTCACTACGCTTTTTGGTTCCGTCACCGTCCAGATTCCGGAACCTGCCTCGCCCTACGTATGGGAACAGCGCGCAACGCTGAACCTTGCCAAGGTTTCGCCGCGTGCCCGCCAGGCTTTCATACTCGCCTCCGTCGAGAACTTTCGGGTGGGAGAAATTTCCGAGATACTGGGCGTGGAAGAGGACGAAGTCGTCAGCCTGCTCGACAACGCATCACGCGAGATCTCCCGCCAGGTCGCCACTGATGTCATGATCATCGAAGACGAACCGCTGATCGCGATGGACATCGAACAGATGGTGGAGAGCCTCGGCCATCGCGTCACCGGCATTGCCCGTACCCACGCCGAAGCGGTTGCACTTTATAACAGGACCCGGCCAGGCATGGTTCTTGCGGATATCCAGCTTGCGGATGGAAGCTCCGGCATCGATGCCGTCAACGACATTCTCAAGACCGCAAGCGTGCCGGTAATCTTCATCACCGCCTTCCCCGAAAGGCTGCTGACCGGCGAACGGCCCGAGCCGACATTCCTGGTCACGAAGCCGTTCAATCCGGACATGGTCAAGGCACTGATCAGTCAGGCACTTTTCTTCAACGAATCCACCAAGGCCGCTGCCTAAGGGAAATGGCGGTCGCCTAGGAACAAAGGGAGCGGAAATGCGTTTCGGTCAATCTGGAACGCAATTCCGACCTTAAGGTTTTTTTTTGTGCTTTCTTCTAGGATGAGCTTCCCGAATGGGCACCTTCCTCCCCGTGAGGAAAGATCAAAAATGGGAAAGGCGACTAGGTGAACAGGAACGGACCAGTGCCCGGAGTGCCCTTCGCGCTGGAAGGCAGAGCGGTGTTGCTGGAGAGCGCACTGGCGAGCGCCGGAATCTCCGTGATCTACCAGGACCCTAGGCTATCGATCATCTATGCCGACAACCTTCCTCCGCATTTTCAGCCGCTTGCAATACCGGGCGGTACTGACGTCGATCTCTTCGGCGAAGCGCATGGACGCGAGTTGGAGAAGCTGAAGCAGCAGGTATTCGAAACCGGAAAGCCGACGACAACCGAGATCGACATTTCGATCGACGGAGAAATGCGCACCTACGAATTGAAGATCCAGCGCGTCGGTACCGATCACGCCATGGGCATCCTTTCCGTGGTCGCCGAGGTGACGGAGGCCCGGCATCGCGAAAAGGTGCTGAAGTCCCTTCTTCGCGAGCTCTCGCATCGCTCGAAGAACCTTCTGGCCATTATTCAAGGAATCGCCACACAAACGGCCCGCAACACCATATCGCTGAATAGCTTCCTGGTGAAATTCCGCGGGCGACTGCAATCCCTGTCGAATTCACAAGACCTGATTACCGATTCCAGCTGGCGCGGTGCGTTCCTGTTCGAACTCGCTGAAAAGCAATTCGCGCCCTACTGGCCCGAGACGGCGGGACCGCTGCCGATCTCCGGGATAAACGTCCACTTGACACCCAATGCCGCCGTGCACGTCGGGCTCGCGCTGCATGAATTGATCGTCAACTCGGCCTCCTACGGAGCGATTGCCGGCAGCACGCCTGCGGTCACTCTGAGCTGTCATGAAGTGGCCGCTGCCGGGCGAAAGGCAATCGAGGTTTCATGGGCGGAGACGCTATGCGATCCGACAGAGGTTCACGAATTCAGTGAAAACAGCTTTGGCAAGACTGTGCTTGAGCGCGTCGTTCCCTCGTCGGTCAACGGCAAGGCCGAACTGACGCTGGTGCCGGGACGGATCGAATATCATCTGGTTATCCCCGACGCCGAGTTCGAGATCCTCCGGCACCCCTCTCAAAAGGCAGCTACACGCTAAACGAAGAACAGCCAGTGCGAGGGCGGCGCACCGGCTGTTCTTTCACTCACCGGGAGGGGACCGTGAGTACGTCCGAACGATGGGTTGGGGGCGCGCATGTTGGGTCGATGCGGTCATCGTTCGGATATCGCAGTAACGGCCAAGTATCCGAATGGTTCCGGGAACCAGTGAGAAAAAGTCGATTTTTTTACTTTTTTATTTTCAGGCCGAAGTCACCGGTGCACGGCCATCCGCCGCGCAGAAATTAATTCCATTAAAACAATGTGATAACGGCGATATCAGGCAAAAATTTTACCGTTTGATAAATTTTTGAAGCTGAGTTACGCTTCCTCTTACTGGCCGTTTACCAATAATGAGGGAACTTCAATGGAACGACTGGGAACTGGGATTCGTGCTGGCCGGCTTTCGCCCGCCGAATACGATTCGAACTTCTCCGATCTTCATCCGCGCCTCGACAAACACGAGGCGCTGGTCGCAGCCGACCGCTGTTATTTCTGCTACGACGCGCCGTGCATGACGGCCTGTCCCACCTCCATCGACATCCCGCTCTTCATCCGGCAGATCGCCACCGGAAATCCGATCGGATCGGCGAAGACGATCTTTGACCAGAATATTCTGGGCGGCATGTGCGCCCGCGTCTGTCCCACCGAAGATCTGTGCGAGCAAGCCTGCGTGCGCAACACGGCAGAGGAACGCCCTGTCGAAATCGGTCGCCTGCAGCGATATGCGACCGATACGGCCATGGAGGCGGACAAGCAGTTCTACAGCCGCGCCGCCTCGACCGGAAGGAAGATCGCCGTCGTGGGCGCCGGCCCGGCTGGCCTCGCCGCGGCCCATCGCCTTGCGGTCAAGGGCCATGATGTCGTCATCTATGACGCAAAGCCGAAGTCTGGCGGCCTCAACGAATACGGCATCGCCACCTACAAGGCCGTTGACGACTTCGCGCAAAGGGAAGTGGACTACGTCCTGGCCATCGGCGGCATTGAAGTTCGCCACAACCAGCAGCTCGGCCGCAATTTCTCCCTCGCCGATCTGCAGTCGCAATATGATGCGGTCTTCCTCGGCATCGGCCTTTCAGGCGTCAACGCGCTGCGGGTCGAAGGCGAAAACCTGCCGGGCGTCGATGATGCCGTGGACTTCATCGCCGGCCTTCGGCAGGCTGCTGACAAGGGCGACATTGCGATCGGTCGCCGCGTCGTCGTTCTCGGCGGCGGTATGACGGCGATCGACGCGGCCGTGCAAGCCAAGCTGCTCGGCGCCGAGGAAGTGACGATCTGCTATCGCCGCGGCAAGGAGCATATGAACGCCTCGGAATTCGAGCAGGATCTCGCGACCTCCAGGGGCGTCATCATTCGTCACTGGCTGGCGCCGAAATCCATTCTCGCGCAGGACGGCAAAGTCGCCGCGATCGAGGTGGAATACACCAAGCTGGTCGACGGTCGCTTGTCGACGACGGGCGAGACTGGCGTCATCGCCGCTGATCAGATCTTCAAGGCGATCGGTCAGACTCTCGACACCTCCAGCCTCGGCGCGCTGCGCTTGGAATCCGGCCGCATCGCCGTCGATACTGATGGCAAGACCTCGCTCGACGGCGTCTGGGCCGGCGGCGACTGCGTCTTCGGCGGTGACGACCTAACCGTCTCGGCGGTCGCGCAGGGCCGCGATGCCGCTGAATCCATCAACCGCATGCTTGCTGCCGGTGCGCAGCCGGCCGTTGCCGTCGCGTGAAGGGGAGAATGAACAATGGCTGATCTCCGCAATAATTTCGTCGGCATCAAGTCGCCCAACCCGTTCTGGCTGGCCTCGGCACCGCCGACCGACAAGGCCTACAACGTCGAACGTGCCTTCAAGGCCGGATGGGGCGGCGTCGTCTGGAAGACGCTTGGTGAGGAAGGCCCCCCGGTCGTGAACGTCAACGGCCCGCGCTACGGCGCGATCTGGGGCGCCGACCGCCGCCTGCTCGGCTTGAACAACATCGAGCTCATCACAGACCGCGACCTCTACACCAACCTGCGCGAAATGAAGCAGGTGAAGATGAACTGGCCGGACCGGGCCTTGATCGCTTCGATCATGGTTCCCTGCGAGGAGAATGCCTGGAAGGCAATCCTGCCGCTGGTCGAGGAGACCGGTGCCGACGGCATCGAACTCAACTTCGGCTGTCCGCACGGCATGTCGGAACGCGGTATGGGCTCCGCGGTCGGACAGGTGCCTGAGTATATCGAAATGGTCGTGCGCTGGTGCAAGCAGTACACGCGCATGCCCGTCATCACGAAGCTGACACCAAATATCACCGATATCCGCAAGCCAGCCCGTGCTGCCAAGGCCGGCGGCACCGATGCCGTGTCGCTGATCAACACGATCAATTCGATCACCTCGGTCAATCTCGACACCTTCTCGCCGGAACCGTCGATCGACGGGCGCGGCAGCCACGGCGGCTATTGCGGCCCGGCGGTGAAGCCGATCGCCCTCAACATGGTCGCCGAGATCGCCCGCGATCCGGAGACCTACGGCCTGCCGATATCAGGTATCGGCGGCATCACCACCTGGCGCGATGCGGCTGAGTTCCTGGCGCTCGGCGCCGGCAACGTGCAAGTCTGCACGGCGGCGATGACCTACGGCTTCAAGATCGTCCAGGAGATGATCACGGGGCTTTCCGACTGGATGGACGCCAAGGGTCACCGCAACCTCGACGACATCACCGGCCGCGCAGTGCCGAATGTTTCCGACTGGCAGTATCTCAACCTGAACTACATCGCCAAGGCGAAGATCGATCAGGATGCCTGCATCAAGTGCGGTCGCTGTCACATCGCCTGTGAGGACACCTCGCACCAGGCGATCACCCAGTTCGTCAACGGCGTCAGGCATTTCGAGGTGATGGAAGAGGAATGCGTCGGCTGCAATCTTTGCGTCAACGTCTGCCCTGTCGAGAACTGCATCACCATGGAGCAGCTCCCCGTCGGCGACCTCGACAAGCGCACCGGAAAGATCGTCGATCCGAATTATGCAAACTGGACGACGCACCCGAACAACCCGATGGCTCGCCAGGCAGCGGAGTAAGATCAAGGGTGCCGCAAAACTCCGTGCGGCACCCCCTCCCTCATTCCTGTGCTCGTCACAGGGATCCAGCCACGGCGCGTCGGCGCCGTGAATGACTCTTGCTCAATGCGGGCATTTTCGCCATCCTTCAACCATGAAGGGTTGCGTCGATATTCTCGCATCCCCGCGAAACGGCACGCTTTATACCGGCGTGACCCGCGATCTCTCAGCCCAGCTTTTCGGGCATCAGAGCGAGCTACCAGGAGGTTTCACGTCTCGATATGGCGTGAAGATGCTGGTGTGGTTCGAGGAGCATGATCTGCTGACGACGGCGATCACGCGGGAGAAGACCATTAAAAATGGCCGCGGGGCAGTGGAAACTCAACCTGATCGAAGCGACGAACCCCGAACGGGAGGATATTTCATCTTTTCTGCACAGCCTACGAGTCTTCTGCCGTGCCGACGCAAGGCTGCTGGATTCCTGTGACAAGCACAGGAATGAGGGTGGCGGGTGAGGCACCCGACCTACCTCTTTTACCCCGCAAAAGTCTTCCGGTATGCCCTAGGGCTCGTGCCCAACCGTTTGCGAAAATGGTGCCGCATCGTCGCCAGCGTTCCAAAGCCGCTGGCGACCGCGATATCGTCGAGAGACCCGCTGATCTCCTTTTCCAGCAATTCGCGTGCATGGCGAAGCCTCTCCTTGAGCAGCCATTCGCCGACGCTGAGCCCGGTCGTGCTTTCGAACCGGCGCTGAAAGGTCCGGTGGCTCATCCCAGCTTTCGCGGCAAGCAGGCTGATCGGCTGCTCCTCGTCCAGCCGCTGCCGCATCCAGTCCATGAGCGGGCTTAGCCGGATGCCTTCACGCTCCAGCGGCACCGGCGCCTGGATGAACTGCGCCTGCCCGCCCTCGCGATGCGGCGGCAAAACCAGGCGACGCGCAACACTGTTGGCGGCCTCGGCGCCGAAGTCACCACGGACCACATGCAGGCAGAGATCAATACCGGCAGCACTCCCGGCTGCCGTCAGGATGGGGCCCTCATCCATGTAAAGCACATCAGCATCGAAGTTGATGTCGGGATAGCGTTTCGAGATCGAGGCGACATATCGCCAATGCGTGGTGGCGCGGCGATGGCGAAGAAGCCCTGTCGCGGCAAGCACCGCGACACCCGAGCAGAGAGACATGATCCGCGCACCGCGCTGGTGGGCCGCGCACAGCGCATCGATCAGGACACCCGGAACCTCCGCATCGATCGAGCGCCAACCGGGCACGACGATCAGATCCGCCTTCTCCAGCATGTCCAGTCCATGATCGACGGAGACGGTCAAGCCGCCAGCAGCGCGAAGCGGCCCAGGCTCGACCCCGCAGACCGAATAGCGATACCAGCCCTCGCCCATTTCCGGACGCGGCAGGCCGAAAACCTCGTAAGCGATGCCGAATTCGAAGGTGCAGAGCCCGTCATATATCGGGACCGGCCGAAAACCGTTCTACTACACAGTTGATTTGCTTGATCGAGGAATAAAGAATCGATTCTATCGCCTAGGGTTAACTTGATTCTACCAGCGCCCGGGATTATCTAAGCCCGGCAAGCCAAGCGTTTTCCGAAATGCTCTTCAACGACTTGCCGTTCATAGATCATTGCCGTACCCCGCCCAACAACTTGGTAGACCTTCAATTCTCCGGCGAACTTTTTATGGTGTTTTAAGACGTGGCCGTTCATCGCAGCGCGACGCGTAATTTCGGGCGCCATAATGAACATCTCATGGAATAACCACAAATTCTTCATGCTGAGATGCCGCTGAAGTAGATGTGTATTGTGCAACCTCACCAAGGCACTGTAGCCCAAGCCCATAACCGCACAGGCAGTGCGATTTTCTACAGGGAGGTCATCTATATGTCCTGCGACCTCGGCGACTTCGAGTATTGAACGTAGCATATCAAAATCTCGAACGCGCAAGCGTGTCATGAGTGGGCCCTTTTCTTGACCGTGCCAAAACTCCAAAGAGCCCTGCAACATGGCGTCTAAGGTCATCACGAAGGGGTTGATCCTTCGACCAGATAAAGCACTCAGAGCAGCGCCCAATGGCAGCGTCAGCGAGGGCATTTCTCGATGCGACGCACATAATAGAATGCGTTTCTCGAAAGGCATGTCAGGTGGTCGGTGGCTACGCCCAAGGTAAGGATCGATCGCATGATCTAAAACCTCAATAAAGTTCCCCGCAAAGAGATCGACGAGAAAAGGGACCGGAATACCAGAATGCTTTGCGAATGACCGAGTTGTCTCCGAGCTTGAAAGCATCACGTATCTGGCATCCGACAGTTTAACGAAAGCGTCTTCCTTGCGGCTCGAAACGGTAACGCCATTAGCCCGCCTTAATCCGTTAGTGCCGCCTGATCGAAAGAGTGGGGAAATTGAAAGCTTAAACTGCGTTCTGGCGCAATCGGACTTCGCTGTTATCGAGGCGAGCGATTTGAAGGCCAGGCGCCGCCGCTCTTCATGAAGTTTGGAGAGTAGTAGCCTTTGAAAGTCCCTATCAAGCAAAGACACGATTTGGCGTATGGGCGGATGTACGCGGCCGTTTTGTTTTTCGCCGGTTGTTTCGAGCTTGGTTCTCTGGTCGTTAAGCATTCTTTCATGGAGCAGATTAAGACCCTCGGGCCAAGACATCACCGCCCGCGTTGCCTTCGCTATATCGTCAGGGAATGGCGTCCGATACTGTAACAAGAGGTCGCGACTAGCTGATCCGTGCTCCCGATAGCGGCTCAATGACCGCGCTATGTTGCTTATCAGTTCAAAAACAGCGCCGGGGCCGAAGGTTCGAATTGCGTCGGGTACCTTCGAAAGGTCCAAATCAGCAACGTTTATCGCCGGATCGATGAGCGTAATAAAAAGCCGCAAGGCTTCCTCATCATCAACCTCAATAGAAGGCTGCGGGAAATCTCTAAGATCAACTATGCGACCAATAGCGTAGCAGGCTGAACAGTTCTCGACACCATGCGACTTTGCATAGCTGAGCAATTCCTTGCAGATTGGGCACTGGAAAAGCAATTGCTCCCGCGTAGAAGGATCGAAGGTTATGCCGCGGACGGCCCATAGTGCTTTTTGATAGCATTGTTGTCTCAGCGAAGTGGGCGCAATTTTTCGGAAGGACTGAAAAAAGGATTTTCCCCTCACTTCGCGTCCGAAAAACTCAAAGTGTGTGTTCGCGCTCCTAGTCGCTGGGTAGGCGAGCGCTTCGATATCCTTCGAACTTGAGAGCCCGATCATAAAAGCGATCCGCTCTGGGTCAATCGCTTTGCCGGCGAGTGCCAAGTGCGTGCGCTTCTGCCCACCCAAGCCCGCCAAAGCCAGTACCACCGAGGTCCTAACATAACCGTTCTCGGCAGAAGCTCGAAACAGAAGGTCAGCAAGCCCCTCGCCTGGCATCACTTTGATGGGGTACGATAGTTCGCCCGCCTCGTACTCAGAGGGGCCTTTCCTCACCTCCAGTGGCATTCTCGGCCTCCTTAAATCAGTATTTCTTCAGCGGCATTGTCGACCGGGGCCCTTCCCTGAAAGGATTGTAATCAATGTATTTCTTGCGGATCGCGAACGTATCAGTAGCTCTCTCGAGATGTGTCCGTTCGACGCGCATGGCGCCGTCCTCGAAGGCAATTTCGGCCGCCTTCCAAAGAAGCCGCACCATAGATCCGAGCAGCCCTCTCCCTGCCAGAAAGAAGCACTGCAAGGTGTCACCACTCAGGAAATCGCTCCATTCACGCATTATTCCCTTTTCTTTCAAGCTGATTCCTAAGTCGGCGGCGAAATCCATGAGCAGTTGGAAGTCGTCTTTGTTGGCATAATCAAGCGCAACTGGGCTAATCGGGTATAGATCCCGCTCCAGCATTTGATCCTCGGCGAAAAGCTTGTCGTGTGCTTCGGGAATTCCAACGAACATAATTGGATATCCCGCAATCAACAGGTTCTTTAGATGGTTATGCACCGAGGTGGCTTCATCACGCTTCGTCGTGGTCCGCGGAGGCGGAACACGCAGATGATCAACTTCGTCGATAATGAGCAACTCCACCTTATGTTGACGCATCAACTTTTCGGCTCTGTGTATCTGCGCCTCTATATTTGGCCCTGCGTCGGGACGAGGATCTCCCAGAGCACCAAGTAGCTTTTGCATTAGGCCCTTCATTTTCGTATTCGACGGAAGGCTAACGTGGAGTACCAATCTCTGCCTCTCCAACACTCGCTCACGCGTAGTGTCCTTGGTGAACAGTCCGCGCTCGTAGCACTCGTCTACGACCTGCCGCTCGAGATACATCCTAATGATGGTGGATTTTCCATAACCGCTATTGGCGAAATAGGTTCCAGCAACCATCTCGTTCCTGCCGGTGGTTAGCCGCTTTCCTTCGCGCATGGTGTCGAATGTTTCATAAACAAGATTCGCGCGCGGGTGGTTGATGCGCATTGCGATAAACCGAGCCGCGATTTGTCCCTTTGAACGGATCAGATCCATCACCAACGTCTCCCCTTCTCTGCAGCGCGCCGCCTCATGAATTCTTCGATGTCCACCACCATTGACGAGCGATCCGTCTCCTGACCATTTGAGGGCGGCAAGTCGTCAGTGAATTCTGAAATGTCCTCGGTGGTAAGTGATGTGCGATCCGGGTTGCGTGATTTTCCATTGTTTCGGGATGATTTTTTGGAAACGCCGCCGCGCCGAGGTCCTAAGGGCGCGAGGCCATGATCTCGACGCAGAGTCACCGGCGCGGTATTAGGGATGTTTGATCCGTTCATTCCGGTGACGGAGGGATCTACGGCGACCTCGACGACTTCGTCGCCAGGGAGCAGCGTGAGTGCTTCTGCATGATAACCGCGAAGATCCTTACGGCTACTTTTTTTCTGTTCACCCATCTTCTTTTCGAGGTGTTCAAACATCTTCCAGCGCGCTTCTGCCCGCTCTATGTCGGAGTGGAATGCAAGCTCCTCTTCCTTCGCATACCGACGAAGCTGCTTTGACATGTCGAATGAGAGGCCCCTAGTCGACTCGGGGTAGCAATGCCTCATCCGCATGAGTTGTCCCGTACCTTCGTTAAGGACGTTCAAGAAGGAACAATCTAGCGGATCGCGAAAAGTGTTCACCCTTAGGACGATCGTCTGACCGAGCCCGCGCTGCTCGCGCTTCTTCGCGAACCGCGCCATATCCCGTATTAGTATCGAAGTGACAGCTTGCTCGTGGTACTCCTCACCCTTGAATTTGATGCCGCTTGTGGTCAGCACTGCACGGCCGTATTGGCCAATCATTCGATCGAGGACGTTCACGTCGTCAACCGTGTCCCTCCCGTGCTCAACTACCCCTTTGGCCCACTTCCTTGCAGGCGCTTTGCCGCCCTTCGGGGCTTCGACATGGTACGAGCAAACTATGAATTCGCTAAGTTTGCGCATTGCCTGCGGAAGAGTGTATTCGGCATCTTCGCGAACGTCGTGATCAGGCATTTTGCGCTTGTCTAAACCACCCGGACGTCCTCCGGGTAATTGGTGCCACAGACCGTTGGTAGTTCCAAAAATGCGTTCGACCTTTGTCTTGTGTTCTGGCGTTCGCAATGCGGCGAACTCGATGTCGATGCCGACGCCTTCCATGACGGTCTGCAAGGAGACTCCGATGTTCTCCAAGCCATTGTCCAAGATGAAGACAGTCGGCTTCCCCCACCCATCGGTCGCACCCTTGTACAGGCCGAAGCGCTCCTCTAGCTCGGTCTTCGGCCGCAACACATGCCTTATGCACTTCATCAAACTGTAGACTGAGGGCGGTTCGAATGTCAGGAAGAAGCCGAGAACCATTCCGGAATAGACATCGAGCGCATAAACTAGGTAGGCTCTCATCGTGCCGATGACATCGCCTTCGCTATTGATCACCTGCAGCCAGAGATCGACCTGCGTTTGATCGAGGACGACATACTCCAAAGGCTTTGAAGCTCTGATGCTGTCAACTGTGCCGACATGACGTTTGTGGGCATTCCGGCCGCCGTATTTCGTGGCGCACCGTTCTTGGGTTTCCGACTCGCGCAACCACCCATTGAGGGTTTCTCGGGCTGGTGGCTTTATTAGCGTAAGTCCTCTCTTCTCACGTTCTTCCTCAAACTTCGTGATGTAGAAATTGCGAGCGGTGTCGTAAGTGACCGAGCGTGCCGACCAATACAGCTCGATCATCCTAGCCTTCAGTTCGTCCATCCAGTCTGGCCACTGGCTAACCTTATGCCTTCCTGTAGTGGCCAGGATCTGTCCCAAGGTCCGATTCCCGGGTTCACCGTACTCATTCAAAAAGATTCGAAACTGGCTCTCAGAGATCCTCCATTTGAACCCGTTCTCATCCCATGCCTGCCGGGCGGTTTCATCCAGAAACCGCCCGAGTTTTGGTCCGTAGGTCGTTACATCGAACGCCGCGTCGAACTGTTTAAGAAAGTAAAGAATGGTGCGCGCTCGCACAATTTTCTTGGCCGCTGCGAGACGCCTCTGGCGTTCCTTCTTGCCGATTTCTTTATCATCGGCATCGAGTAGAAAGTACGATCCAAGTGCATCGGTGTGCGTTGGAACGCCTTTGCGCGCCGTCCTAACCGCAACGCCCAATCCACGCATGATCGTGAATGACGAATACGAAACGACCGTTTCCTCGCCGGTTTCGCGATCGCGTAGAACGATCGACCCATTGCGATTGGTCCGCACGAACTTGAAGTTTCCTGCAAGGTCCGGGTCTGAAATGCTGTATTCGTCTCCTTCATCTGCATCGACGATTTTTGCCATCACTCACCGCCTAACTTAAATGCTTGGACAGTGGTCTTGGTGACCAAGCGCGACGAATCGAAGTTGATCCTTCGAGTTGGAAATACCGGGCGCCAACGCGCGGCAGCTCCTTTACTCTCGCGAGCTTTGTCATCATCACCATCCTGGAAAATTTATCAGGCTGTCATCCCCGAGTTCATCCCGGAGATCGATCGAAAGAACCCGACGGACTTGAAACGCGGCGATTTTTGCAAAGCCTACGGGACCGCCCCCCAAAGCCTGGACGACCTCGGCATACGTAAGTCGCATCTGCCTGCCTCGATAAATCGAACGCAGAACGTCGAAGTCCCGGAGCGTGACCGTCGTGTGTCGAGCATCAGCAATTCTCTTCAGACGAGTGTTCAACTCGGTTGGTATCTCATCACTACGAATTATCAGGAAAGATTGCCCAAGACGCGAGTATATCTGGCCAGCCAAGTCGAGCTTGGTAAGATACCAGGGGTCATCAAGTCGCGGGTCGTTATCTCGCTTTACTTCGACCACTACTCGGCGACACCTGGATCGAGGAGTTATTGCCGTCCTCGGTCTGACTGCCAACTTCCAGAAAGACGCTCCGCGCCGGAGACCTTCCCAGAGCGCATCGTCTACCCATAGCTCCATGTCTGGAAAGTAGATGAGCGGTTCCCGCTGCTGTATAACGCTGAGCTCCAGTCGATGAGGTTGGGCTAGAAGACCAGCGACACCGGAACAGACCTCCGCAAGGCGAAGCACGGGAAGCTCTCCTTCCCTCGACTCCCACGGCATGGCTCGAAGGTCCGCTTTGTAAGAGATGAAAGTCCCGGTACGTCCCCTCCTGCGCCCATTCAATATCCGACGTATCGGGCCACCGTCATTCGACCGGAATATACGAGCGACGATCCCGGAGTGTTCCTCGAACTGACATTGCTCATCCATCCGCAGATCCTCCTTGGGCAACGATCAATGGCACTTCCGCTTCAAGGCGCATATTCGCCGATGGCGCTTAGCCCTCACGCACGTTTACGCGACCACAAAAGAACGAACTTTGTCAAATGACCATATGAATCAGTCGCTTAGACACGCTTTAAAGGATTCGACAGGATTCGTTTCGGGGCAAAACAGGACTCCCGGGTCGCGCTCAGAACTAAAATCGGTCAGTTATCCACAGAAGACTGCTGGGACGACCTCGAGATGGCCTCGTAGTGATCGATTTGCTGGAGACACAGCCGGCTGGACAAAATCGAGCGAAGGTGGCGCAACTTCGCTAAGGGTGGGCCAAGGCGCTATATGATGGCCGGTCAATTGGAAATCGCCTCTCAGTATGATCAGCTTATACGGACTGACCAGCAGCGACGCGTTCTCGGTATGTAAGAGGGGTAGTACCAATCCGTGTCCGGAAATGGTGGCGAAGTGCGGTTGCCGATCCGAATCCCGCCAACTCCGCGATCCGTTCTATCGACATCTCTGACGCTTCGAGGAGTTCCCGGGCACGACCAAGCCGCTCAGCCAGAATCCACCGCGAAGGTGTTGCGCCAGTAAAATCCTCGAACCGCCGCAGGAAGGTTCGCTTGCTCATCCCAGCTCGCCTGGCGAGATCATCGGTTCGATGAGCCGTGGCGATATGGTCGCGAATGTAATCAAGCAGTGGGCTAATGCGCGAGGACTCGTGGGACAGAGGGACCGGTCGGTTCAACAATTGAGCTTGCCCACCTTCCCGGTGTGAGGGAACGACCAATCTCCGTGCGACTGAATTGGCAGCCGCGGCGCCGAAGTCACGCCTGATCAGATGAAGGCAAAGGTCCAGCCCGGCCGCACTTCCCGCTGAGGTAAGAATGTTCCCTTCGTCAACGTAAAGCACATCTTCAACTACGCTAATCTTCGGATACATCGACTTTAGCTGTTCCGTATATCTCCAGTGGGTGGTCGCCCGCTTATTGGTCAGCAAACCTGCTGCAGCAAGTACGAACACGCCCGAGCATATCGATAAAATGCGCGCCCCCCGCCTGCTGGCGTCCTGGAGTGCTTCAATCAGACGCAGGGGAACGTGAGTGCCTACACCGCGCCACCCTGGCACCACTATCGTGTCGGCATCCGCGAGGAGTTCGATTCCGCCATCTGCCTCAACCCGCACGCCTCCCATCGCCCGAAGTGGACCTTCGTCTATAGCCGCTACCGCGAACTGATACCAAGCTGATCCCATCTCAGGGCGCGGCAGGCCGAAAACCTCAACTGCCAAACCAAACTCGAAAGTGCATAGTTCATCGTAGGCAAGCACTACGACGGAATATTGACTGGGCTGTGCCGAAGGATAACTCATTCAACGAAAACTACGCAGATTGGATCTGTCAGTCATCAAAAACCTACAGGATCTCCGATCTGGGGATGAAAACGGCCCTAATTCGATCCATGGACGGACCCAGGATCGACTTACCATGTCGCTTCTCTCGATCGCGAACACGCATTGCAGGATTACAGGGAGGAATACTTCCCGCCGCCGTCGCGAGCGAACAAGCCACATGAGACACCGAGCGAGAGCATCGTGTGCAGCCTGTCACCCGTCGGCTCGAAGACACCGCTGGATCCTCGCCGAACCTTCATCCATCCATCTCCCTCGAGGCCGATCCGCAGTCTCTTCTTGCCATCGCCGCCCCGCACAGCCGACCAGTGGACATGCTGGCCGATCACCCAGCTCTCCACGATCTCCCTCCAGATGAACGCCAGCGGACGGTCGGCGATGGCCTCGAGTCGACGGGACATGAGGCCCATTGGCAGTCGGTCGGGTCGCCCGTCGATCGCGTCGGCGAGTCCTTCTGCCATCGGCTGGCCAGCAAACGCGTTGGCGACAGCGCGGACGATTGCGAATGACCGCGCGGCGATTGCGGGAACCCGCGTTATGTCGTTCCGCTGCGCGTCGATCAATTCGGAGAGCAGCGACACCACGTCGGTCGACTTTTCTGAGGCGGCGGCGGGCCACCCGAAGGCTTCGCCCTCAATCTCCACGGCCAGCAGGAAGTCCCCGACCGTTGCCGCCGCCGCATACGCGTTGTCTCCGGCCTGCGCCGCCTCGTGTGCCCGCGAGATGATCTCTTCGGATGGCTTCGGCTGGAACAGGTTCCTGACCTGCTTTTCCGACAGGAGGCGTTCGAGCCATAGCAGCATCGCTTCCGTCGCCAGCCTCTGTAGCTGCCTCGCCTGCAGAAGGCAGAGCAGCGTCGCGGAGATGCCGATCTGACCGATGTCTCCGTCCTCCGCGTCCGCAAGCTCGCGGGTTGCAAACCGTCTTCTGAGGTCGTCGGCTCCGCATGGTCCGTTCCGCTGCAGAAGGCCGCGGACGAGATCCAAGGATGCCTTCCGCCTGCGGGCCGAGCCTGCGTCCGCGCGTGATCCAATTTCATAGAACATCTGCCTGAAGACCTGCATCTCCGCGGCCGACGGCTGATCGACGGGGAGTCCCGCTGCGAACGGCGTCACGTCCTCGTCCGTCACGGACGGTGGAGCGAGCGCGAAGAGGAAGCCGGGGAGCAACTGGCCAACTGCCGCGTCGAAGTCGTGAATAGCCGGAAGAACCTCCTCCGCGATCGTCATGCTGTCCGTCGACATGTACCGCATGGACTTGATCGACGGGCCGTACTCTGTCGGCGCCATGAAGCTGGTGCGCGTCTTCCTGTACTGCTCCCATTCTTCTCCTTCGAAAAGGAAGGGTTCGCCCTTGGCCCGCCGGGCGATCGTGCGCTTCAGCGCCGCCGCGCCTCTGAACGGTCGTCCCGCGATCAGATGCGACCAAGCATAGAGCGCCTCGTAGCGGTCGACCAAATCGGCGATGACGGCTGGATCATCGAGACCTGCTGCTGCGGCAACCTGCGTGGCCTTCCACGCCGCCCACGCCATGAACGTGTAGGGACGGCAATCCCGAGTGACGTTGTTGATGCCCGGAATTGCGTCGTCCATGAGATCGAGATTGAGCTGGCGCAGTCCGACGGGATCCACGCCGCTTTCGTCGGTTCTGAGCTCGTCCACGACCCGCATACCTGGGGTTTCGTCGAACAACTGGTCTATGTCGGCAAGGCGCATCGTCAAGATCTCCTACAGTGACAAGTCGACGACGACGCGTCCGCACATGAGGCCCTCGCATGTGGCTACCCGCAGCCTGTCGAGGCGCTTGCGCTGGTCATCGGAAAGGGTCTCTCCGCATCGGCATCCAGGTATTTTGCCTCGCTGCTTCATCCAGTAGATCTTGTCCGGCTTCACCTGTCTTGCGGAGTACCGGGTGAAAGCCGAGATCTCTTTCGGTGTTGCCCCTTTTGGCACCGAGAAGGGAGCGCCCGGCGCGGATAGCGCCCTCCACAGCTCGCTGACCGAGCTCCACGCCGTCTTCGTCGACAGGATTGCCTGCCAGGCCCAAGCCCACTCCTGCGTGGTCGTGCCGCGACTGAGCAGCTCTTCGTTGAGACCACCCCGTTCCGGTGTCAGTAGCAGCGCGAACTCCTCGGGGACCTCGCCCTCCGTCCATGACTGCAGGAACAGATGCAACGCCTCCGCCTTGGCCGGGTCGCCGAGGAACAGTCTGGAGACGACAGTCGCCACGCAGGAGTCGAGTCCTCCGGGGTCTCCGTCCTTCGGCCGCGCGCCCTTCGCCAGCGCCAGCCATTTCTCGAGATACGGAGCGAGCAGCCTGTCGCCTTCCTCGGAGCGCGGCACGATTCTCGCGATCATGTCGAAGAGCAGATAGAGGCCGGGAGCCCGCTGTGGTCCGGCCTTGACCGCCTCTACCTTTGCGAACAACTGCTTGAAGGCTCGCTCGACGATGTTCTTCCTGATTCGCTGCCCGGCTGAACCGCCGCCGCCCCCACGCGAGGTACGCTGTAGATCCTTGCCACCGTTGGCATCCTCGTCCTCGTCGTCCCCAGCCTCGTCCCCATCGACGGGCAGGGCCGACGAAAGGCTTCTGACGAGCGCGTCGATGAGGTCGTCCTGTCCGTGTCGCGCAGCCGACCCGCCGCGCCACGTCTCGCCCATCGCGAGGGCGCTGGACGTTCCGAAGGCTCCTTTCACAAAGGAAGTCACGGCACCGCCGCGATCCGCCCGCCCGCCGCCCGTCCTCCCGGCAGCCTCGATCAGCGCGCCGGGATCCCTTGCCACGAACTCCAGGATCAGGTTCAGGTCGGTAACAGTGCCGAACCCGGCCACGTGCCGTCCGATCGAGCGGGCGAGCGGGCCGCGGCGGTTCATTTCGGCAAGGAAGCCGCGCAGGACGAGCCATCCCCTGATTTCATCAGGCCCTCTCGAGAAGATGACCTGCACCGACGACCCGAAAGACAGCGGATCGATCTGATCGGATGGGCGGAGGCTGAACGAACCGTCTGCGGCCACGGAAACCGGGCCGGCCGCCGACTTTCTTGCGCCGGAGGCGAGGTGCGCATCCCATGTTCCCTCGATACCGTCCGTACCGAATATCCGGCCGGACAGCGCGCCTCCGAGGTATTCGACCACCATGGCAGCGCCACCCCGTTCGGCAGGCTCCTTCTCGCTGGTCGTGCTGACCTTGAACACCTGGACCTGTTCCCATCCGAAGATGGGCTGCCTGTCATGTATCCTGGCCACCACCGCCTCGACGTTCGCACCTGTGAGGGCCGGAACGGTCGCGTTAGCGCTTCCGCTGACAATCAGCCTGCCTCTCGCGCATTCGATGTCGAAGACCTTGGAATGGAGGGATCTGTCGTCGCCAAACGCGTCGCATGCGACGGGTGTGACCTGCATTCCATCGGTCGCCGCCGATGCGAAGTCGAAGACGGACGGTGCTATCGCCGGGACTGCCACCGAAATCCGTTCGCACAGCAGGCTTTCCGACAGCATGCGGATGCCGTGATGTCCGGAGAAGAAGGGCGAGACGACATGGATACTTTCGGCACCTCCGAGGTCGTCGGCCATCTGCGCCATCTGATCGAGGAGCGGGCCGTCCATGGTGTGCAACAGCCTTGCGCTTCCGTCGCCCGGAACCGTTGCCGCCTTGCGCGCCATTTCAACGAATGGGGAGAGAGCCGGTGGACTGACGCACTCCAGCCGCCCTCCGGGACGCGCATGGGACATCATGGATTCAAGCATGGAGGCAAGATCAGAGAAGCAGGCCGAATCCCGTCCCGGCCTAAGCAGCTCGATCACCTCGTTGTTGTATCCCCAGCCACCGAAGGTCAGGTTCCCCGATCCGACGGTCGCCCTGATCTCGCCGTTCTTCTCGTCGGCCAGAAGCGCGATCTTCGGATGGAAGACGCCGGGGGAGCATTTCACGGGAACGACGTCGTAGTCGCGCCCGACGCCGACGGCACCGACGTCCGCAAGGGATGCTCGGTAGCCTTCGATGTCTGATATCACCGTGAAGTTCCGGTAGCTGCGATAGACGGAAGCGAGGGGGATGGCTTCAAGGAAGGAGAGACTGAGAGAGTAGGTCGTCAGCAGGACCGATGACCAGGAATTCGATGCGATCAGATCGCGTGGCGAAAATAGATTTCCGTTCAAGTCCCCTCCAACTTCCGATGCCTCGGGCCGCTCAATGACAAAGATTGATCAAGGTCCTGGAGTCCCCTCCGAGCGCCTCCTGTCTTCAGACGTATATTCCCCAGGAACATCGTTGGTTTAACGTGCGCAATTGTTCACCCGCGACCGAACTCACCGTAACACCCGTGACGCCTCCACTGTTTCGTGCCCTTCCTTTGCATTTCCTCGAATTGTCTCATCTGGATGGCAAAGATTGAATTTCGCGAAAGTGAGGTTCCTCACCGCTTCCTAGTTGTCCAACCCACGTTGGTAGGAACCATTCTCGAACGATGTCCTCGAACGTTTGGCCAATGGCGGAAAACTGCTCCCAAGACAGCGTGCAAAGTCCATGGAATTGCTTGAGCGGCGTAAGGGCAGCGTCGTCGCCTTTAATAAACGCTTCGAGTCCCCGCAAGATTAGACCGAGCGTATCGGCCTCAATGTTTTTGATGATCAAGTCCAACCTGGCTCTATAGTCCCGCATTAATTGCCATGGGATGTCCCGTTCCCAGATAGGCATGGCACGTAAGCGCCGTGCAAATCTCTCGATCATAGCGAAATTGCTAGCGAGGTTCTCCACGTACTCATGCCTGGCGAGCTCTTGGAGAATGCAGCGAGCTTCGCGGTACTGAAACTGCGCGAGGTTGAACATGCCGTAGAGTTTGGCGCGAGCGGCGTAGAACTGCATGACTTGCGCCGATCTCGCATCAGTCAACTTGTTTGCTGCGGGGATGAGCACCGTGATGGTACCTTGCCCACTGAGATCGATCCCGCGCGGTTCTATGATCTTGTCATAGTAGTCGGTAAGGCAGACGTAGTAGACTTCGCTCTCGGAAAGATCGCAGACGAATAGCATTAGTGGTGTGGACGGACCCATGAGACGGGCATTATCGACCGTGTCGGTGTCAATCGCAAAACGGACAACGTCGAGTTCATGGTCCGCTTCTATGTCCTGTGCGTCGAGCGCTTTTTCGACATTACCTCGCCGCCTGATCGGCTCGACGCCGCGCGTAAGCGACGTTGTCGACTTGAGTTGAACAAAGAGAAATTCCCCCAACGTGGGAATCCGCTGTCCCTCGCGCTCGAAAACCTCGATTGTTACATCCACGCCGTAGTCCGGATGCAATTTGCGGATAACCCATTCCTCTGGAAGCAGCTTTGAGACAAGAAGCTCGGAAGCGTCTTCCTTCAGGTGGTTGTCGACGCGGCTTTTCGCCATCTCTCGAATCCCTAGTTAGCTCTAAATTTCACGATTGCACGTCGACAAATGACTTCAGCGATTCTCTAAGATTGGGACGCTGGTGAGTATCAAGGTCTGTCAGTCGGTGGGACAGAAGAAAGCCGCAGATCCTGCTATGGTTTCCACCAATAGACTCCGGTCGAGATACACATTGCGTTGCTCGCAACTTGTTTCAGCGATGAGCAAACAGCCGTGGCACGCCGCGCCATGAAGCGCTCGGTCCTCGGATGCCTTAGTTGGTTCATGATCAGCACAGATGGGGTCACCAGAGCATAGCCCAAGACGGTTGAGAGCAGACGTTATGACGCCTGGGAAGCGGCGCGTGACCTCAACCAAGCCGCCGAGCGTTCCCTGATTACCGGCGCTCGCGGTGTAGATGAGGATACCGCATTCCTTCGGCTGGCCTGGTAGACTAGGAATGAGATAAAGGCGCTCTTTCAACGAGCTTGCGGGATAGCCGCAGTCGATCGCCACCTCGTTGATCAGAGCATGAGAAAGGCTATGCGCCATCGTGTACTCGATGTGCTCTCCTTCCCACGCGATCTTGTCTGACGCGCCACGGTCGCGACGCGATTTCTTCCAGGCTCTGAGACCGCCTTCCAAGACGGATCTACGCTCTCGCACCGCTGATCGCGATGCCCACGCCATTAGCGCAACAGGGTCGAAGCGTATGAAAAAGCCTTCACCGTATTGCTCAATCGCCGGCAACCATTCCGGAACCTCGCCTAGCGGCGCGCCGTTCACAGCGAGACCAACATCCTCCACCCCATCGTCAGCCAATGGGGCCGGTTCAAAGCGCGTGAAACCATAGAGGCAGGAAACCTCCCGAAGCCGGTGGACCGCCACTAGGTCCTTGATCCCGGCAAGCATAGGTTCACGTTTCGGATCCCAGAGGTTTCGATCGAGCGTTTCAGCATGGAGTCGGGCGTCGGGGCGGTTCTCGCCGATTAGCGCGCGCCCGCTCGCCAGCAATTGGAACTCAGCAATCCGAGGATTCATCTGGTCGGTCTGATCCGAATTCTTTCCGGCCGCGGTTCGAGCTTCTATTCGAGCGAAGACGTCGGTATCGGAGAATGGTCCTAGGTTCGCCGCGACAACTGCGTTGAACCGTTTCGCCATGGCTACCTCGATTGCGGACGAGCAGGTGCTCACGTTCGACCACACCACGTCGAGCGCCTTGTCGAGCGCGTCGTTCGCTTCGGGCAACGAGATCACACGTACGATCTGAGGAAAGTATGTGTTGGTTGCACTCCGGGTGAGGAGTCGGAGGGAAATGTCGCAACCGTCCGGATCGTCAGAACCAATCCAAGGTCTCTTGCCGCTGCACGGCCCGAGCCGACCGGGTTGAAAAAGCTCCTCCAGCGAAAGCTGCGCGCCGCATTCACAAACGATGCGAGTGTCGCGGGGATCGGCGCTCGTACCGGAATCTTCGAGCCACATCGCCCTTCGGCAGGCACCGCCTTCGCCCCGCGCCTCCCCAAAGCGCCCGGCATGCACGACCCGCCGCCACTCGATATCCTGCAAGTGCCCCTTCTCGCATCCGCAAACGAACCGGAGCGGCGAGGCGTGGCGCTTCTTACCGTCGTCGCCTTTCCAGTCGAGCCGCTTCGGTGCCTCCAGTTCACTGAAGCGGACGATGCGGCGTCGGTTGGGTGCATCGCCGGCGATGGAGTCGCAGGCGAACCACTCCGGAAACACCTTTGCCTTGATGGCCGGTGACGGTAGGCGCGGGTTTCCGGGATTAATAGGCGGAGTGCGGAAACTAAGCGGCTTTTCTGAGGAAATTCGCTTGTCATTGCCACCCGCAAGCCGGCGCTCCAGCAACTGCGCGAGCCGCGGTTCCTCGATTGGCTGGAATGCCTGGGGACCGAAGGATTCCCAATGGTCGAGTCCCATCACTAGGACGGAACGGTCGGGCAGATCCATCATCGCACCTGGCCCAAAAAGCCCGACCACTTGCCCCATGCGTATTTGGTCTTTTGCCATAGTGGACCTCAGCTCAGCGTGTTACCGAAATTGTCGATGATTTTCAGGATCGAGGCATGTTCGACGTCGCGCATCGAACGACCCGCCTTAAAGGCTTTAAGGTCGGGATCGAGGCCCGCCAGCAGGGGATCGAGCGGCTGGTGTAGTAGTGCCTGAGTGCCCGGATAGCCGTAGTAAAGTCTCTCGGCGTTTCCGCGACGGTCGTCGGCGATTCGTCGCCAGGTGGTGAGCAACTCCTCCACGATGGTCTTGAGTGCAGCATGTCCTCCGACAACTGACTCCGAGGGTGCACGGGAGAGGATCACGTCGACAATCTCTGGCACCAGCACATGGTCGGGCATCTCAACAGCGTTTCGCTCGTCGGTCAGCTCCGGATGCAGGTGCCGAACACAGGCCACGATGACGGCGGCCAGTGCTCGGTCGATCGCTCGTGCCGCCCAAGGCGTCACGCTGGTCGGTTCGACGACGCGGTAGAACGCTGCATGGAACTGGCGGAAGCGCTCGAAGTGTAGGCGATCGCGCGGCTTCTGTGCGTTGAGGAGTGTCACCACCAGTCCTGGCTTGTCTGGCAATCTCCCTACGCGGCTCGATGCCTGAATGTACTCCGAGGCCGATTTGGGCTGTCCCTGCATCAACATCAACCCTAGGCGACCTATGTCGAGGCCGACGGAGATCATATTTGTGGCGAGCGCTACATCGACGCCCGCCTTGTCGGCGGCCACCACCGCAAGCGAGTCCTTCGCCGCGGCCACCTTGTCGGTGCTTTCGCGTGAGGTGAGTTCGAGCACGTCGCGCATGCGACGGCTCGCGAAGGGCTGATCGGGTGGGGCGACGCGCCGCCGCTTGTCTCCGTAGTCTGAGAGATAACTGCGCACCTCGTCTTCAACGATGCGTCGCGCGCCACCGAGTTCGCGCAGCGCGTTGAAATAGCCAAGCGCGGTCATATATGGGTCGGCGTCGTTGCCCTCGTCAGCCTCCTTCTGGGCGGCGGCGAGCAACGTGGTCAGCGTGCGCAGGAAGACGAGCTTTGGGCCCTTTCCCGGAGCGGCGAGTCCTAAGTAAAGCCGCGCGGGACGTTGGGTCGGCGGTACGGTCTCTGCGAAGAAGCTGTCGCGTCGGTCTGGACCCGGTGGAGGAAAGATCTCGGTGGTCTCGCGGTCGAAGAGCGCCTTGATCTGTGCCGTGGCGCGCCGGACGGTCGCGGTGGAGGCGACTATCTTGGGGCGAACACGTCGGCCCATCATCGTTCGACTAGCAAGCTGATCGAGAGCAACTTCGTAGAGGGCCGCGACCGTACCGAGAGGCCCGCTGATCAGGTGCAGCTCGTCCTGGATAATCAAGTCCGGCGGGTCGAGTGTGAACCCGTTGCCTAGCGGCCTTCCGTCCCCCGCCTTGTCGTTCGCGCCGTAAAAGCCCCATTCGTCCGTGCGGTTGACATGGCCGAAAAAAGCGCCCGCCTCGCCCAGCCAGGGAAGCCCAGCGAACTTGTCGACGGTGGCGATTACGAAGGCCGGGAGTCGACGGTAGATCGCCTCGTCGACGGTCAGAATTGGCAGCGCCCGCCCGCCGGTGAAGTCGCAGTCCACATTGGTACAGCGAATCTCCATGTTCTTCGGTGCAATGGCGTTAGGCGTGCAGGCAAAGCTGTCGGCTGTGAAGGGCTCCGCGCACCATGGGCAGGCCTTGATCGGCGCTGGCGCTTCCCGGCCTGAGGTCTTAAAGCGCTTGACGCGGATGACCGCCGTGTCCGGACTGGGATTGCCTTGGCCGCCGAGACGGTTCGGCGATGCGGCGGACCCGACCCAAAGGCCAATCTCGATCGGCCAGTCACCAAGGAGACGCTGCGTCCCTTCCATCCAAGCAGGCTCGCCGCGCATCAGTTCCAATGCACAGATGACGCCCGCTGCGCGCGAAAGCTGATCGAGCGTGAGCAGGCGCAGCGTGTAGCGCATCAGCACCGAGACGCCTGCACCAAGCTTCCCACCAGCCGTCAGGCGGCGATGAGCGATTGTCCAAGCGGCGAGGCCGAGATAGGCTTCCGTCTTGCCCCCGCCTGTCGGAAAGAACAGCAGGTCGACGATTTCCCTGTCCTCGTGCAGCTTGTCATTCAGGCCGGGCAGGTTCAGCAGCACGAAAGCGAGCTGAAACGGCCGCCAAGTCGGCTGCTTCTGCGCCGCCGGATCGCCGTTGCGGCCCGCTGTGCGCTGCCGTGCCGCACGGGCGACGGCCTCGTTCATCGCCTGGAAAGCCAGCCGCGCCCACCTGTCCTTCTTCAGGAGCCCGATGCCAGCCTCAATGCGTCCCTGTGCGCGGCGGGCAGCATCTAGCAGTCGCGCAGCAGTTCTACGCCGCGGCTCTCCGTCGATAGTGCCAATCCTACTCGCTTCGGTATCGATCCAGGACGCATATTCGCCCGGCAGGCCCGAGAGCGCTGCCACCAGCGCATCCGGGTCGCGAGCAGCAAGTTTCGACAAATCCTCCATGCCAAATGTCGCGCCGATCTCCTCGTTCGGCTCGACGCGTTCCACCTCTGCCGAGGGCAGGAAGTCCGTATGTGCGGCGCGCACCACGCCTTCCTCGTCGGGCACCCAGCCTGCTGATGTGGCGTTGCCGACCGCGAATTCGGCCACGTCGCGATAGTGGAGGTCGGCTATCGCGGCATCCGGATCTTCGGAACCGAATCCTGTCATGTCCGTACGAGGAAATAGAGGCAGTTCGCTGCGGACCTCCAGTCTCACCTGGAAAGCGAAGGTCACGTCGGCAAAGCGGCGGCGCGTCGGGTCGCGGCGGTTGACGAGCATCACCGTCAGCGCCACGACGTCTGCCTTGGTGCCGTCTGGCTGGGTCAAGCTATAGGGCCGTGCAAAGGCTTCAACGACGAGTCCGCCGCCTGGGCGCTGCTTTCCGGCCGAGCCTTCAAGTGTACGGGTTATCCGTTCCCCGGGTCTCGGAACCGCGATTGTCACGCGAGCCATGCCGGGAATGCGCTGCCATGCAACATTGCGGTGCTTCGGATCGAATGCCGCCGCATCGTCGAGGAACACCTCAGGCGGCAATGGAGGCTCGGTTACATAGTCGCCCCACGTGGCGGTGACGTCGACGGTTTCAGCACGCGCATCTACCAGAACCGTCAGCCCGCACGCCGATGGTGCCAGCGGTCTCCTTGGGGCAGGATCGTCGGGCGCGGTATCGTCAGCGGCGCGGGCGTTTCCTGTCTCAGGATCGCCCTGTTCCTCGCCGTCGGTGACCATGTCGCCTGTCTCCTCCGGCTGGTCCACTTCATCAACGCCGTCTGTCGGAGCTGGCACTAGGAATCCTGTGAGGTACCAGCGCGAAGGATTGGTATCGAGCTTCTCGTCCGCGATGTCGATGTCATTCAAGTCGGGTCCGATCAAATCGCGCCGGAGCGTCTCTACGAGACGACCGCGGACGGCTGTCGGCGATTTCGGATCGATGCTCATACTTCCCCCTCAGATTTCGTCGGCGTCCGGCGATACCTGTTCGCCCAGTTCTATTCGTAAACGGCTTCCCGTCCTTGCTGATAGTCGCCCACCACCCAGATGAAGCTCTGGATGTCGATCCTATCGCGCGGGCGCATGTCGGCCAGTTCCCGCTCCGTCTTCGCAACGAGGTCGAGTAGGCCCTCGTAGACCGGCAGGCTAAGCCGCGCTTCGTATTCCGAGGCGAAGCGGTGGCCGACGCGGGTCGCGAAATCCTTGGTGGCTTCCGGCTTCAGGAACATGTGGCTATCGGGCCGCCATAGATACGGCAGATATGTCGCGACAGTCCATTTCGCGTTGTCGTGCGGCTTGAGCGCCTGCTCCATCGCCAGCAGGTGGGACTTGTTGCCCTCCAGCGTGAAGCGAGCTGCGGCCTGGACGAAATCGTCGGCATGGGGACCGCGCAGCACGTCCTGAAGCCGCGTCTTTTCGAACGGCGACAGCATATTGGTGGCCCGGAACACGGCAAGCACCGCTTCACCGAAGCCGGCCCCATCGACCGCCTTTTCGAGCGGCGCTGTGTCGTCGAGCTTAATCTTTGCGGCAAGCTTGTAGTCACGCTCCTGCGATGCGTATCCGTCGGAATGGAAGCCATTCGGAAAGAAGGTAAGGAAGCGCTTCCTGGCTCCGTCGAAACCGAAGTATTTCGGGTCGTTCTTCCCCGCGTCATCGTGCAACTGCCGCCAGACGTCGTCGGCATTCTCTCCCTCTGCGCAGCGAATGCCATCGGCGAGACCGAAGTAGCGGCCGTTCATTCGGACGAGGCGAAGCTCCCTCTTACCGAGCTTGGTGGACCGGATAGTCTCGGCCTTGCTCATTCTGGCGCCTCCTGGTTCGAAACGCTTGTCAGCCTTGCTGCCATGCGCTCCTCGAAGTCTAAGTGCAGTCTGCCGTCGAGCGTACACCACTGCGACTTCTGCCCGCGTACCATTACAAACTCGTTGATGATCGGCTTGTTAAGGGCGTCGGTGACAATCGCGATCCTGTAGTGCGCGCTGGGACTGCGCTGACTCTGGTAGTTCTTGAGGCAATCAAACTCGTTTACGGTCAGTTCAGCGCTCACGTCGCTTCCGGACCGTCCTTTGACTTCTATGTGCAGGATCTCCTCGTCCCTGGTGGCGACCAGGTCATAACCAAGGTTTTCTTTTTCCACGGATTTGATCGTGAAACCGAGGCGTTCTAGTTTCGAACCAACCGCCAGGACAGCCGCCTCTTCAATCCTCCGACGCCTTTCAACGTCTGCCTGCCAGCCCGAACCCTTGGCACTAGGCTTGCTGCCGGAGCGTCCATCTTTCGACGTCTCTCCCAGATCGATGTTTTTGAGGATCTTGTTCAGGAGCTTGAGAGCGGGAGATCCCGATTTGGGGTAGAAGACTTTCTGCTGCCCCGGCCAGGACTGACCGTTGCGCGGCTGGCCTGGTCGGACAAAAATTGGGCGTGCATCAGGGTCCAAGAGTACGCAGTTTTCCGCCTTCGCGGTGCAGAGATAGCTGGCGGCCTCGCCGTCGATTAAGCGCTTGCGAGCAAGCTTGCCTTTAGGATGCTGGACTTCGCGGAAGACCGTCGCGTTATACCAGACGCCGGTGACGGCGCGGCCACCCTGCTCGGGATGCGGCGCGGTCCACACCACTGTTACTCCCTCCAGCTTCCCGGCATGCCGGGGTACATCGAAGTGCTTCTCGAGATGCAGATTGCCGGTTGGCGGCACGTAGCCGTAGCACATGCCGTCGATGTTGCTGAAATTCAGCATCTCATGGCCGTAGCCATTCTCGGCAGCGAATTTGAAGCCGCCAGCGCTCAAGCTGGCCCGGTCTCCATCGTACTTAGCCATCCATGCCGTATGAAAAACAATGATGTCAGGCAACTTTATCCTCCCCGCCGTCCGCCTCGTCATCTTCTCCTTCATCCGCCGCAACCAATCCTGCCTTGCGCTCCGCAGCAGCGCGTTCAGCGTTCAGCGCGAGCAACCGCGCCAGCACTTCGTCTTTGAATTCGGCTGGCCAGTCGAGCCGGGTCTTAGGCACCTTGCCTTCGTCTGCCTCCTGCTCGATGAACTCTGGCGCGGCGCGATCGGCCAGATCGTCCCAGCCATAGGCACGCAGTACAGCGACATCCATCTCGTGATGGAGTGCGCGCAGGCGTGCGACGTCTGCACTGTCTTCGCTGTGGGCGTGGAAGCGGTTGTAGGTCTTCGTCAGTCCCTCGTTGCAGGCGATCATCAGTTGCGCACGGTAGGCGTCATAAACCTCACCCGCGACCTCGAGGGTGGCTCCGAAGCTCTGGGGAAACGGGAAGCTTCGAAAGCAGTCAGACGGCGCGTAACGAAGACGATCTTCCAGTGTCGACGAAAAGAACCGTGCCCAGAGCTCGTGAATCCGGGATTGAAGGACGGCGAAGTGAGAGAACTCGCGATACGCAAGCGCCGCAATAGTATTGGCGTAGACGCTACCAGGCCTCAAGAACACAAAGCCAAACTGCGGACAAGCTCCGCAGTTTATGGCCATAATTCGATCGAGACGCTCTATAGCGTTGTAAAGACCTGGTTGACGATCACCGAATCGCCACCAACGTAGGCGGCGAGCTTCACGGTCGTCAGTATCACGATTGGGCTTAACAAGACGCTCGACTATTTTTAGCAGATCGGGCCAGTCCTCGGCTACGGGATGAGGATAATCACCAGGAACAACTCCGTCCCTCAAGCCCTGTTTCCTCGACTCATCGCCCCAAGCGAACCAGGACTCTAAGCTCGAATCACGACGAAGGGGGAAATCGGCGAAATCAATCACGTAGCGGTGGTGAGCTTGAACCGGGGAATTGTTGACCTCCTCGCCTCCAATATACGGGAAGATCCGCTCAGCGTTGCGCGGGTCGCTTGCGATGAGAGTTCGCATCGTTTCCAAGCTCTCGGCCTCGCCTTTCGCGGCAGCAACATCATCGAAGGTGAAACCCATTCCGAGGACAATGGAGCCTTGGAATGCCTTGCCCGAATTTGCTGCAAGCGCGACCGGCGAGGTATCGAGATCACCCTCAACGAGGTAGGCTGAGATTCGACCCACGGCTCGGTTGTCGAGCACTGGCGAGACCGCCTGGTCTTTGACGATATGCACGACGGAAACCACGACGGCGGCCTCACCTGGCCATTTTAGTCGCCGAGTCGCGCGCGTGATGGCGCCTCCATCTGAGATGATCTTGGTCAGTCCCGAAGCGCGTGTGTCGCCTTGGCCAATGGTGTTGGTGGCGATGAGTCCAAATACCCCGCCTTTCCTTAACATGTGGAAGGCACGTAGGAAGAAATGCGCGACCAGGTCGGCATTGCCGTGCGCGCCTGCGTGAAGAGTCTGCAGCCAGGCGAGATAGTGATCGCGATTTCCAGCAATGATGGTGTTCTTGCCGGCGAAGGGTGGATTGCCGACAACAGCGTCAAAACCTGGATTGTCGCTGCGCGCCCGCGGATCGAACACTTCGGGAAACTCCACCTCCCAGTGGAACGGCTGAAGTGCACCTTCACCGTTGGTCAGGCTGCGTGAATGCGCCACGATGCGGTCAAACCAGTCCGACGCCGTGATGTAAGTCTGTACGGTCTTATGGAAGTCGACCAGGGCGGCGGTGCGAGGCTTCGCCTTCCCTGCTGAGAAGAACGCAGCGACCACGCCATCGCCGACAAGTCTCGCCATGTCGAGCCGCGCATCGACGATTCGCAATTGCGCGCCAAGTTCTGCGGCGCTCGCTGATTCCGCCCGCTTCTGGATCTCAAAACGCAGCCGTTCGGCTTCCTGCAAATGGTCGGACACTAGCTTTCCTACAAAGGTCGGTTGCTTCGTCGTGTCCCAGTGCGTTGCAGCGATCTGGTCTCTGGTCAGGCCCACGAGGCTGTCGCCGCATTTCAGCGCATGGTCGACGAAGGTGAACTCATGGTCGCGAGCTAGCGTCGCCAGCCACAGCGATAGTTTGGCAAGGTCGACCGCGCGTGGGTTCCTATCGACGCCGTAGAGGCAATGCTGGGCCACGAGACGGCGAGCGTGGAGTGGCTCGTCCTCGTCCGGTGGGATGATTGGCCGCGTCTGTGGCCAACGCGCCCAGGCCATCACCAGCCGGTCGCCGAGTGCCCGGCAGGCCTCCACTAAGAATGCGCCCGAGCCCATGGCTGGGTCGCAGATTTTGAGTGAGAGTACATCGTCCGGTGTTGCATCCGGACCGATGCGCTCGAAGGCTGGCTCCAGCGCGTGTTGTACGATGGGGGCAGTGAGGGAGCGCGGAGTATAATGGCTGCCGGTCCGCCGCCGCTCGTCAGTCGGCTGCAGGAGCGGCATTCCGGGAGCGGCGACGGCAGCACCCGGCGAGGCGCGTTCATCGACGATAGGCGTGAGTGCCGCGACGAGCTCCTCGATCGTGCCGGCCTCTTTGAGACCCTTGCCGACCTTGTCCGTCACCTTGCCCCGGTCCGCTTCCTTGTTAAGGAATTTCGTCCGGTCGTTTGGCTTCTCCGCGAGCAGCTTTTTCAGGTTCACGAAGACAGGAGTCTTGTCATTCTTGCCCGCGCGGATAGCCAGCGCAGGTCCGTCCATCGTTTCCACCGTGAAGCCCATCACGGTCTCGTAGACGCTGCCGATCTGCTCTACATCGAGCGTGCGGTAAGATAGCTTGTCCCCTCCAAGCACCAGCAGGCGGTCGAGTACCTTCGCCACGCACTCGTCCGATACCTCGGCTGGCCTCGGCGAATCCTTGGTTTCGTCCTGCCCCTGCAGGAAGGGAAAAGCGTCGGGGTCGAACAACTTGCCGCCGCGCCCGCGAATCCAGTCCCCGGAGCGATCCCCTTGATGAACGAGGCGGAACAGCGTGAGCAGTCGCGACCAGGCGCCACGACGCAGGTGCATGGTCAGCTCGTGCCGACCACGATCCTCCACTAGCCGCGCATGTAACGTCCGCACGCCGTAGCCCTGGTCGTAGAGCCGTCGTGCCTCGGCGTCTGTGCGCGATGGAATGAGTTCGCGATCCTCGGCATACAGCAGGAACACCAGGCGCAGCAGCACGGTCAGCAGGCCATCATAAACATGCTCGGCCCGCTCGCGGGCCAGCCGTTCCATGCGCGCGCGGTCGGCATCGTGAATACCGCGCATGAGCTCGTGCAATGCGCCGAGCACCTGCGCTGCAAGCTTGGTCGACACCTCCGCCTGTTCATCACGGCTCTTCTGAAGCAGCGCCGGCAGGCGGCGCTCTGGTGCATCGTTGTGCAGCCGGAAGGAGGAGAGAAGCAGCTTCAGGCCGCCGAGCATCGGTCGTCCGCCGACCTCGCCGAGCGAGCGTAGCGGGAATCGCAACCAGCCGCTGGTCTCGCCACGCGGGGCATGGATCAGGCGCAGTTCGCTGTCGGTCACAAGGATTCCCGTGCGGACCCCTCGGTCTTTGCACAAGCGCTCCAGCCGCTGATGCGGCGTCGCCTCCCAGCCCTCCAGCGCACCGCGTCCGTCCGGGTCGACGCCCGTCGCCTCGACACGCACAAGCATCTGCCAGCCGCCCTCGGGATCGGCGACCGCCCAGTGCGGCGCGATCTCGATGTCGCTTTCTTCAATTCGCAAAACCAGATCGTCGGGGATCGGCGCGCCGCCGGGGCTGCCCGCCACCCGGCCCGGCCGCCAGCCGAGAATGTCGGCAAAGAAGGCCCAAGGATCGAGAAGTGTTGGCCCGGAGTCTCTTAGCGACAAATGCGGCTTGATCGCCTCGGTATCAGAGCGCGTCTGCTGTTCAGGAACAAGTTCATAGGCCTTCAGCACCACCGGGGCGACGACGAGCCCGACCGGCTGCACGTGGCCAAGCCATTCCTCGTTAGGATCGAATCCTGCCATGCTTAATTCCCCTCCGGCCAGAGGTAGACGAGTCCTATCGTCTCCAGCCGGTCCGCTACAACGCTGTAGGACTCGCGTACGCGGCGAGGGCCCGTCTCGATGTCGCTCGTGAGGCGGTCGAGCTTCGCCTTCCAGTGCCGTCGATCGCGCCGCCGCTGCTCCACCTCCTCTGCGATCTCGGGTAGGAAGCTCATTTGCTTGTCGTCCGGCTCGGCGTCGGCCTTGGATATGCGCGCGCGCTGGTCCTCCAGCAGGCGCTTCAGCGAGGTCGCCTCCGCCTCGGCGATCCTGGCGAGATCCCTCGCCGCATTTGCCTTGGCCTCCTCGGCGCGTGCGAGCAACTCCGGTTCCAGGTCGGCGGCATCTTGTGCGGCGTACTGGCGGATGCGATCAACGATCTGAGGTGCGGGCACGCGAGCAGCCCGGAAGGCTTCCTCGAGCTGAACAAGGGTCGCTGCCTCACGCGTCGGACCGAAGGGCTTTAGCGGTTTGCTGCCCCGCCCAGCTTCCGTCCATGCCGCTGTCACCAGGATGATCTCCTCGTGGAGGCGCGCAGCCCCCGGGCCGTACAGCGCCAGCCGGCCAATCAACACGACCCGCGGCTGGGCGCCGGAACCAATCACCACGCTCGCCCGTGACAAGCCAGATGCGAATCCTTGCGCCAGGAAGCGCGCCAGCAGGCGCCGGACGAGTCTATGCTCCAGGTGCACCTGAACCACGCCCTCAGCATCAACGCCCGCCGGGGTGATGGCGGGCTTGAAGCTAAAGGAGCGAACCGGGGCATTGCGGCGCCAGTCCTTCAGGGTCTCACCGCGTTTGCGGCGGCGAATGCGCAGGTCGTCCAGTGCTTCCGCCCAACCCGCCGTCTGGAAAGCCGGCTCCGACGGGTCGAGACGGAAGGTCGAGGTCTCTCCGACCGCGCCATCACGGTGAGCGTCTAGCGATGAACCCGTGCGCGTGAGGGCAACCGACATCACCGCCTTGAGGTCGTTCGGATCAACACCGACGCGCGCACGCGAATCCTCCAGCGCGGACCGGAGGTCGTCAAGCTCCTTAGCCTGGCGGGCTCGGCGCGCCACGACCGAATCGTCCATCTCCTCGACTGCCGTCTGGGTTTGCTCGTCGGTTGTCTCGCCGTCGCCGTCGATCTCACGGGCGAGCCCCCTGGCGCCGCGGATGCCATCCTGCATGAGCCGCCGGTTGATACGCTCGGCAATGACCTGGCCAGCAGATCCTAGCTCGTCGTGGATCTTCTCTGTCTTGCGAACCAGCGCCTGCAGAACGACGTCCTCTTCACGCTGCTCGTAGACGAAATATCGGCAGTGCACGACGGGAGAAGGCTGCAGCTTGCGGTCGATACGGCCATTGCGCTGCTCAAGCCGCGCAGGATTCCAAGGCAGATCGACGTGGACTAGGTCGTGGCAACGCATCTGCAGATTGATGCCCTCGCGGGCGGCATCGGTGCAGACAAGGATTCGCAGCGGGTCTTCCGTCGGATCGGCGTTGAATCGGCGCTTCAGCTCCTCGCGCCTATCCGTCGAAGTTGCACCGGTGAAGCACGCGATGCGATCGTCCGGCAAGAGATCGTCAAGCGCCTCTTGGAGACGCTTCTCCAGCCAGCGCCGGGTGTCCTCGTACTCGGTGAAGAGGATGAGACGGCGGTCGTTCCAGCGCCCGCCATGAGCCATGTTCTCGCGAATCCATTGGGCGAGACGAATGACACGGGCATCCGGCTCTTGCGAATGCCGCCGGGCTATCTTCAGCATATCGTCAACTAGGGCGAGATCTGAGACCGCAGCAGTGGCCATGCCCGCCGCTTCGGCCGCCGCGTTCTCGTCCTGATCGAGCAGCAATTCCGCGGCAGCCTCGTCCTGCGGCTCTTCCTCCATTTCGGCCGCTTGGCCAAGCGCACTCGCCGCGAAGCTTGCCGTTTCTCCTTCAGCCGCGCGCATCAGTCCTTTGCGATGCACCTCCAACGTCCGCGCGAAGGCCGCGATGGAGGACAAGAGCCGCTGCTGCAGACCGACTAGCGTCAGTCGCACGTATCCGGCTTGCCGGGGCGGCAGTCCCTCCGCCTTCGCCCGGACCACGTCAGCATAGGCACGCAGCATAGAAGCAAGCACGAGTTCGGGCGCGCTCTGCGGCAGATCGGCGATCCGGATGGGCTCAACCTTGCGGAGCGGGAAGCGCTCGCCGAAATGGCGCAGGTCCGACTTCAGTCGTCGAACCATGACCGGATCCAGATCCTTCGGCCGGACCGGCACACCGCGGGTGAAACGCTGTGGGTCAAGGATCTCAAGCAGTGCCGAGAAGGAGTTCGAATGCCCGTTGTGCGGGGTGGCCGACAGGAACAGGCGGTGTTCGAACCGGTCTGCAAGACCGCGGACGACGCGGGTGAACTGGCTTTCAATTGCATACTTCATGCCACTGGCGGGCGCCGCATGATGCGCCTCGTCGAGAATAAGCAGCGAGCGCGGACGGAAGTCGCCGAGCAGATCGCGTAGCCCGGCGACATAGGTTTCGTCCGTCAACAGCGAATGCGAGAGAATGAATCGCGAGCCCGCTGACCAGGGCTCGGCACCGTATCCGCGTTCCCGCCGCAGTGTGTTTAAATGCTCGCGGTCGACGATGGTGAACGAGAGGCCGAACTTAGTCTCCAACTCATCCTGCCACTGACGCACCGTGCCAGCAGGTGCGGCAACCAGAACAAAATCGATGCGGTGACGAAGCAGCAATTCGCGGAGGACGAGGCCGGCTTCGATCGTCTTGCCCGCACCGACGTCGTCGGCAATCAGGAGGTTTACGCGGGGAAGCTTTAGCGCCTTGCGCAGAGGCAGAAGCTGGAAGGCATCCAGATGGATTCCGGCACGGAAAGGTGCCTGAAACAGATCCCGGTCAGACGACGTTGCGGTGTTCCATCGGAGCGTCTTGAGGTAAGCCGAAAAGGTTGCCGGGTCGTCAGTGCCTTGCTTGGCGATCTGCCCCCAGCCTTCGTCGCCTAGCACCTCGGCATCAAGTTCGGCGTCCCAGAGAACTTCAACCGTCTCGCCTGCGGCATCGTCGTCGACGCAGGCAAGTCGAACCACGGGGAAGTTGATGCTCGGCGACGCACTCTCCACGAGCCAGCGGCGCGCACGAACGCGCACAAACTGCCCAACCGATGGCGCCATAATCACCCCCCGCGGGCAGCACCTTGGGTGCCCGCCTTAATTTCATAACTATCCGACTCTTAGTAACGGCGTAATCTCAAATGGCCAACGAAAATTCAATCGAGAGTCGTGGCTGAGAAGGTGTAAATGGTCTGACCTTAATTGACGGCTCCAAGCTGGAAACTTACCATCTGAAGGACGGTGCCCGCTTTGGCCCACGCCGACAACCGTTTTTGGTTATCGTTTGCTTTCTGGGGCTGGTCCCAGGTGGCGCCGTCGACACCACAAGCCGCGGTCCGGGCCGCGCGGCACCCCACTCCGCGCCAGGCCGCTCCCCAAGAGAATTCTCCGGCACCGCGAAATATCTCGAAATCGCCTGTCGCTTCGGAAGCCCAATAGCGCCCCGCACGCAAGGGTCCCTCTGGGTTGACTGTTCGGCGAGTAAACCTGGCGACTGCGATCTCGCTGAGCGGCCGCATTAAAACAGCTCGCCCCGATAGTGGCGCTCTGACGAACTCAGGGGATTACCCGGCGCTTTCGATTGCGGGCACACGTTGCGTGGATACAATTGATTCCAGCGAATCTGTATCATTCGGCAGAATAAATGGCTCTTTCGATAAACTTTGCACCGGTGTCCCTTGAAGGCGGCTGCGAGATACTTATTGGCCGACAGAACTACGACAAGGATCGGCTTGCAGAGCTCCGCTCGGACTTTCGCGGAACTCACCTATTTCGGCGCGACGGCGTCGACAGCATGGTCGACATTCCAATCACTCCCGAAGGCTCGCCCCTGGGGAATGTGCAGGAAACCATCGATCTGAGGCGCAGCCAGCAATACTGGCCCATGCTCCTGCAGGAGTCGCTGATCCAGCTCCTGGGCAGGCGCCCGATCCTTTCGCACAATCCTTTAAAGCTCCTCGGCGCCAGGATCCCGCTGATCGAGCATGCTAATCTTCCCGACTGGCTGCAGCGTGTGTCAGTAACGGAGATCCACACCCGGCACATTTCCATCGACGGCAGAAGGATTTACGGACTCGCCTGCGATGTTCGTGCGAAATCGTTCATCACTGCAACGTGTGACATTCTGATCGACGCGGGGATGCCGATCGTTGGCAAGTACGTCTCGGTCGAACTCCCCGCGATTGATCATCGGATGATGCCGAAGCGGAAACTGGTTGGTCGTGTCCGCGACATCGAGGGCGGCGAGCTTATCCTTGATGACCATGAACTCGGGTTCGAGCGGGTGGCCGCAAAACTAGCCTTCCTGGAGCCGCGCACAGAGACATTCGAGGCCTGCGTCCGGAAAGTACTGGGACGTGAAGCAGAGCCCGTGCTGGAAAAATCACACCGGGCCTCGCAGGACCTTGCGTCCGGTCCGGGCAAGCTTCGGCACATCATGGAGATCACTCAGTATATCCGGGACAAAAAGCCCGCAGCAGCTCCGGGATCCCACTTCGTCGTCCACCCGCTCCTTGACTCCAGCGGAAAACTGTTCCCCGTCCAGGAACTGATCGAGAAGCCATCTCTGCTGTTCGATCCGAGCGGCAGCAGGAAGGATGATTGGGCAGAGCGCGGGCTGAAGACGCATGGGCCGTACGATGAGAAGGTGTTCTCTCCGAAGAGCTTGAAGATTGCGGTCGTATGCCAATCCCAGCTCGAAGGCCGCGTGGACGAATTCATTGCAAAGTTTCTGGACGGCATGCCGAAGGTCATGCAGCAAGGCAAGAACTTCGCGCGGTACGGCGACGGCTTCATAAAACGCTTTCGCTTCAACAAGCCTACGGTCCATTACTTTCTAGCAGATGGAACTTCCGACGAATCCTACGCGAAGGCAAGCCGCGAGGCGCTCGACCGCGCCCGAGACGAAGGATTTGAGTGGGATCTGGCAATCGTGCAGATCGAGGAGGAATTCAAGTCTCTGGCGGACGGGTCAAACCCCTACTACACGACCAAGTCTATCTTTCTGAGGCGAAACGTACCTGTGCAAAGCGTCAGGCTGGAAACCATGTCGTTTCCCGACAGCGACCTCGTTTTCTCGATGAACCATCTCAGTCTGGCGACCTATGCGAAGCTGGGTGGAACACCGTGGCTGCTCGCAGCAAGCCAGACGGTAGCGCACGAGCTGGTCATAGGATTGGGCTCGAGTACCAGTTCCGAGAGCCGTCTCGGTCCCCAAACACGTCACGTTGGTATCACGACGGTGTTCTCGAGCGACGGCAGCTATCTCCTCAGCGACCGAACCGCGGCCGTCTCATACGAACAATATCCCGAGGAGCTTCAAAAAACCCTCAAGCGCACTATCGCGACCGTCCGAGCCGACGACAATTGGCGAAGCACGGACAAGGTTCGCCTAGTCTTCCACTCGTTCAAGCCCTTCAAGGATTCGGAGGTAGAGGCGATAGACGCCCTCACGGGTGATCTCGGGCTGGGCGACGTCACGGCCGCATATCTTCACATCGCGCCGGATCATCCGTTTGTTGTCTTCGACCACAGTCAGAAGGGAATGCCCGCGCGCGGCGGCAGGAAGGGTGTTCTAGGCCCCGCCCGCCAGCTTCACATCCGCCTCAGCGACTACGAGTCCCTCGTCGTGTTCGCGGGAGCTTCGGAACTGAAGCAGGCAACCGACGGGATGCCCCGGCCCGCTTTGATCAAGCTCCATCCGAAGTCAACCTTCAAGGACATGACGTATCTGTCTCGACAGGCGTTCGCCTTCTCCGCCCACTCATGGCGCATGCTTTCACCCGAGCCGTTCCCGATAACGATCCGATACTCAGACCTCATCGCCCAACGACTGGCAGGATTGGCATCGGTGAAGGACTGGGATCCCGATGCGGTGACGTTCGGAGCAATCGGCCATAAGCCTTGGTTTCTCTAGCGATGATCGATCTCGGCACCATACGGCAAGAACTTGAGCGCGGACTGGAAAGCAGCCGCGCCGCCGTCCATGTGCGCGCTTTTGCCGGATGGATACTCGGTGATGCTGCGCGCTTGGCCACAGAAGTGGCAACCGCTGCCGAAAGTCTATCCCAAAACACGCTGCCGGAGCAGATAGCAGCGCTGGGTTATGGGAAGGCTAGCGGCACGCTAACCGATGATCAGGAGAACCGCCTGAAATCGGAGCTGATCCAGTTTTCGGGCAGGCGATTTTTCAGTCCAGGCCGCCCCCTTCGCGTCGAAATAGACGGCGTCGCCCTCCTCGGCATCTCGTTTGCCGCCAGAGACATGAATGACCGAAAATGGTTGGCCGAACTTCTCGCGAGATCGGCGGCGGAGGTGGGAGACGATTTCTGGAACCTGGGATTCGTTTCCGCAGCGAGATACCCGCTCGACGTCCCGCTCCCGAGTTCCGGCCCTCAGGATCTGGCTTTCGCGCTTTCGCTACGCGGCATTGGAGACACGACGCACAGCATGGCGAGGAACGCTTGGGAAATCGCTTCCCGTCTCCCCGCGCCGGGGCTGGGACTCGATCATCTGGCCGTGCGTATCGCCGCGTTCGACGGAGTAATGGCAAGAAGCACCCATGTCAGGATCGCCTCGCCCGACTTCGGGGACCTGCTGTTTGCATTGCGCGGAGTTCCTCGGGCGATGAAGCATTGGCCTTTCGAAGTAAAGCCGCGAACGGCACGATCTCAGGTGGCCGTGTGGCATATCGAAAACGAGTACCATGTTCAGGCTTTGCTGTGGACAATACTCGCGCCCATTTTCCCCGATCTCGAGGACGAGGAAAACCTCCCGTCGGTCGGGCACAAGCGCCCGAGGGTCGATCTCGCCGTACCATCGCTTCGCACCCTCATCGAGGTGAAGTTCATGCGCGGCGGTTCGCAGACGGACTTCGCCAAGGTCATCGACGAAGTCGCGGCCGACGCCTCGCTCTACCTGAGCGCCGTGACAGGATTCGACCGTATAGTGGCATTCGTCTGGGACGATTCCGCGCATACCGAACAGCATCACGAGCTTCAGTCCGGCCTCGAGAAAATCAGGGGCATCGCCGCAGCCGTGGTCGTGCCGCGCCCCGGCAGAATGGCGCGAGGAAGCTGAACTTGACGATCCGACCTATGGCCATCCAGGGCATCTTCACCGCCACGTGGTCACGACTGAACGATGGCCGTCCATTTCATTGACGGGCAATCTTCCTAAAGCGTGTTCTTCAAATAGTTGTCGTATACCCTTCTAAGTTGGGCTGCGTTGATGTAATCTCGCGCAACCGCTAGCTGCGCGATCAAGTAATTGATTTGATATTTTCCACAACTAGCGTCCGGAACTGCACATGTTGCCGCGGTCGTATGACTTATCCTCGTTTCAGGACGCCCCCGATGCACCGTACAATAACACTCGCAACCGGAGTCGGAATAGCAATCAGCCTTGCTTTCGCTAGCTCCGCTTCCGCCTGGAGTCTCAAGACACACTTCTGGATCGGCCAGCAAGTGCTGAACGACGCACTTGATGACGGTCGCGTCGAGCTTGGGGGTAATTCCTATGAGGTTGCTCCCCCTATCCTCAATGCGCTGCGCTCAAATCCGAATCAGTATCGGATGGGTAACCTCGGCCCGGACGTTTTTCCCGATCCAATAGTCGGCCAGATGACGACCCATCCGGGCGTCACAAATGGATGGCAAACCGATGATTGGCTGAGGAAACTTGTAGGCCGCGCCTCCTCTCCTACCGACATAGCATTCTCCTACGGCTTCGTCGCACATGCGGCGGGCGATATCTTCGCGCATTCGTACGTCAATGCGTTGGCAGGCGACATCTTCCTGCTCACTGACGGCGAGCGGGACGTGGAGCGGCGGCACTTCCTGCTCGAGAAGTACATAGAGTCCCTCACGCCCGCGCCTTTGGATGCCGCAGGCAATACGATTGACCTCGAAGCGTCGCTCGGAACCCCTGCCGAATTTCTTCGCGATACCCTCATCCTTGACGAAGATGTCGCAACACAGAACTTTAAAGCGGACCAAACAGGCGCGCACCTTACGGCTATGTACGAAGTCCGCAATGGCGTCCGGCTTGCGAGGCAAGAGACACAAAACCTGATTGAGAGCATCACCACGTTTGGTGCCGATCGCTTCAAGGAGCAGGCAAAATTACAAATCGATCTGGCGACGGGCAAAGCGGCGCTGGATGCCGCCGAGGCGTCATTGAGCGCTGCGGAGAAGCTGCTCGCTGTTAAGAAGAGCGCCACAGATGCGGCTCTGGGCGCTCTGGACGCGGCCAACAGGCTAATTCACGACTATCCTGAACTTCTGACGTTTCAGGAAAAACTTCTTGCCGAGCAGCTCAAGGCTGCTGCGGATGCGGTCAATTTTGCTGCCCAGACAGCCGCGAATATTGCCAACCAAGTAAAAGAACTGCAGGGAAAAATTAGCGATCTACGCGGGAAAATTGGTAACCTTGCCTGCGAGGCCCTTCTATATCCTCCGGCCGTCGAAAAATGCAAGGAAGCGGTTGGAAACCTGAACGGCGAAATATCGAAGCTTGAGGGCGATATTTCCGGCCTCAACGCTCAGGTCGCAGCAGCCAACGAGGCTGCACAAATAGCGCAGGCGAATGTCGATGGAACGAAACGCACTATAGATGACCTCACGAAGAGGCAAGAGGAAGCGGTTAAGGGGGTAGCCCAAGGCACATATCAAGCCGCTGTCGATGTAGCCAGAGCAGAGCAAGAGGCTCAGGAAAAGATCGTCGCTGGCGCGCGCAAAGCCGTCGACGAACTGAGAAAGATACAAGAGCGCATTGCCAGCGAACTCGAGAAGGTCACGGCTATCGTCGATGAAATCAAGAAGGTCATCGATAAATATAATGGCATAACATTCCTGATCGACAACTGGCTCGGCGATATTGACCAGGCTACAGCTAAATATATCGACGCCAGTCACCGCGCCGGTATAAAAATGCTCCTTTCTCAGGGCAACCCGCTGTCCGAGTATACTGATTGGTATTCGTGCTACGGCTCTGTGTACACGGCCGCGCCTATCGAGATTGGCGAGGCCACCTGCGCCGTCAAGAATTTCATCGAGGAGCTGAACCAGAAGTTTGACGATGCTATCGCGGGTTTGCCAGAGATACTCCAGTGGCTCGTTTTCCCGAGCCGTACGGCGCAGAAGAAGGTCGTTGAGAAGCTCAAGCCCGAACTGCGCAAAGCAGGCTTGGAAATTGTCGGCTTTCTGACTGACAAGACGACAAGCGACTTCCTAGACCTACTGTCGGATCCGAGCAATGCGAACCGGGACAGGTTGAATAGCGCCTATAACGGCGACACTTCCGGAAAGAACTTGCTCCGGTTCAGCGACGTTGCATCCGTAGTCGACGCTGATGTGGCTCTTTCCAATAGTCGGCTTGACCCCGCGGCCTTTGCAGCGCTCAATAGTGCTGTTGTGCTCGCCAAACTGTCACTTCTGCAGCCGGATGCTCTTAACCAGCTCATAGCGGACAAGGTTGGGGTGGCTTATGATTCCCCGCGGTACGGGACGCCGGTGTACCCGCCCTATGCGGGCAGTTTCAGCGCATTGTTTGGGGCCGTTCGCAGCATCGATGGAAATCATCAATGGCAGGCTCACGCTCTACCTTACGCCAGAAATCAGGCGCATCCTGCGTCTGGACCTGGCCGGTATAACTATGGCCATGATTATTGGCAGAACCGGCAAATGGGCCTGCGGATATGGGTTGATCCCTATTTGCGGGAAAAGGTGTTCCTGAAACTCTTTCCTGAAGGCATACTGGGATCATCCCGCAATCGCAAAGATCTGAGCTGGCCGCTCTACCCGTTTCCGGAATGCCCGCTCAACCCGTTTCCCTCCACCCAGAGCGCTTTCACCGGCGAAATCCTTCGAGAGGACCGGCTCTGCGTAGACGCCGCCAACCCAAACATTCCCGCGGCGGAGTTTGAGACATCGTCTCCTGAAGAATACGCAACTTCATACCTGCAGTGCGGTACTGTGGAGTCAGGGTTCAAGTATTGGACTTTCATAGCGTCATACAAGACTGAGCAAGGTGCGCAGCGTTACGCGCGGCTTGTGGAGGCCCGCTACGCTGACCTGAAAACTGCATTGTGGCGTCCCGTTGGGGCACAAGGGCATTGGGGGGTGCTCTTGGCAGCCTGCACGACGAAAGACAAGGCGGTCGCGGCTATGGCGCTCTCGCTCAGGCGCGGTATTGCCTCGGATACGTTTGTCTGGATGAGCGACAACCCGATTTGGTCAGACCGCGCTGTCGTCACCCTTGCAGGCGCGCCGCGGTAGCGCTGCCGGCCGCGAGTAGCATCGGGTCAGCGGCTAAGCGAATTTCTAACTTGCGCTTGGCCGGCCAGAGCGCGTCGATGTCGGCGGTGCCAACGCGCTCCGCGATGCCGCGATATTCGAGAAGGGACTTCAAATTCGGCTCGATGACCTCACCGCGAATGACTTACCGATTGTGTCCGCTTGTTCAGGATTGGCGACTTACATCTTTCGACAGACAGGCTGCACTGCATAGATGGAACCATGTCCCCCGCCTGGTTGATCAGCAAATGTTATTCCGATCATGTAGCTACCCTTATCACAGTATTTCGTCATCTTGCCGATGTCGCCGGCAGGCAGGTACTGATCAGGTACATCCTTGGTCTTGATCGCCGTTATCTGGTCATCGATCGCCTTGTTCAAGTCAGTCTTTTGTTTGTCGAGTGCGGCCTGAAGCTCGATGATCTGGTTCCTGAGCTGCTCGTTTTCTCCTTTTAGCCGAGCTGCCGCCGCAACCATTTGTTCGGCACAATCCTTGACAGTGGCACATTCGGAATCAGCCGCAAACGTGAAATTTGGCAGATACAGGAGGCCCATAACCACTACACTTCCAATCACTCGACCCTGATAGTTGCTGCAGTACGCCATTGATGCGCCCTTTCCCTATACTTGAGATATTCTCGGTTCCAGACATCGCTGCTACCAGGATAGAAACAAGATGTCTTCAAAGCGAACGCGCTAAGGAATTCGTACGAACCCACTATCCTATGAGCTGGCGTCACTTCAGTAACGTTTCCGGCGGAAATTGAATCTTCGACCTTGTTCCGGACCTCTATGAACGTGTCTCCGAACGGCTCCTTGATTTCGACAATGTCAGGCTGATCGCACCACCATCGCGTACAGTACCAGGGTTGTGGAGTTTTGATCGGAAGTGACAGTCGGATTTGGTGGGTACCAAGAAGCTCGCCCAAGCCGCCGAGAGCTTCGTCCAAATCCGAAAGCGTCAGCCGCTTGCCCGCACATTCCGCTTCCCAGATTGCTGCTTTCAAGTCGCTCAGCGCGGACACCCGAACGGCATCGATGTCACGCTTCGCCTGCGCAAGGATCGATAGGGCGGCAGCCTCGGATTTCCCAATCAGCGCATTGCCAGTGCGATTGATGATTTCGTCGATTTGATTGAGGCGTTGCCTGCCAAGCTCGTTTGCGTGGTCAAGCAACGCAACTCCGGCTTCCTTCGCGTGGTCGATTGAGTCACGAACCTCGTCTCCCGCCCTGTCGATCAAGAGAGACCCCGTGATAGCAGTTACGAACTGAGCGTGAGCCACGCCTGCATAAAGGAATAATATGGCTGCTATTTGCACACGCATGGATCGCCCCCTTGATCATTACATGCGGCGGTGAAACACTTGCAACCTAAAATACATGAAAATACTGCAATATTCAACTTTACTAATTGAAGGCGGCGCTGAGGCGCTGAACGGTCACGTTGATGACGCGCATATGCCGCTCGAACACCAATCCGATGTTCCGTTGGTCCGTTTGGCTACTGTCCAGTCGCCACCCGATACTGCGCCTCAACGCCACGTTTGAGGTCTCGGAAGGATTCCGAATGCCGGCCAGTACTAACGGGGCTGCCTAACAGATCTCGTCTTGGGTGTCTGGCGGACATCGCCGGGCGGGCTTTCGATTAGTGGTCGCCTTTCGGGAATAGCAGAGATTCGCATTCGAATCCTTGAGATCGCAACCCGGACTAACCCTTGGCTGCGATGCGGTCCCTCTCGATCCTTAAGGTTCCATGGATCACCACATGCAGAGGCGGAGGCTTCAACTAGGAAAGCGCAAGAGATCGCTTCCGAACTCCAAAAAGAATCCGCTGATATTGCAAAGCATAACGCTGGGATCAGCAGGATCCAGAACTTCCTTGGCCTTGCTCGGTCGGCCGCCGAAATTGCCGGCGAAGCAAACGATGGCACAACCACCACGACCAGCACTTCGACGACTACGATCAACAATTACAATCGCACCAGAGTCATTTTCCGGGTGGTACCAAGCGCATACCTTCAGCAGGAGCGGCGCGGCCAGACACCAACCAACAATGGAAAATAGCGATTAGAAAATCAGTCGGAGCCCAAGCAAGTTCGATAGAAAGGCGCGCCAAAGGCATGACGCGAGACCGCGAAAGATGTCGAAAACACGCTTCGCGGGCTAATACCGGCCAATTCTTTCGAGGCCCACAGATGCTAGACAGTTCCCGCATATTCGATCTTGTCGCTGAACAGCCAACACCGTTCCAAGCCCCGGCGGTAAGATCCACCATATTCGATATTCTTTGAAAACGCCGGTAGCGGCTGACCATAGCTGCCCAGTTCGCCTTGCGCGTTGCGGCACTCCTATTGATTTTCGTCCGCTCCTCCTGGTCCTGGACATGAAGGTGAATTATCCGTCAACTCACCCCTCAATTGCATACGACGACATTACGTGCCATCGCTGAACGCTCAACTGGTTGTATAGAATCACTGACGTCAACTGAGTTCGCTGAGGGTCGTATGCATATTGAGAGTTTGAGGCTCCGGAATTTCCGTTGCTTCGGAGATGAAGCGCAGACCATTTCATTCGATCCTGCACTCACCGCGGTAGTCGGCGCAAACGGGGCCGGAAAGACGGCGATAATTGCCGCCCTACAGAAGCTGTTTGCAACCCGTGCGGAAGACCGCCGTTTAACGCGTGAGGACGTCCATTTCGGCCCAGATGAAACACCTGGTACGGTCGAGGAGGCCAATGCAAGCTCGGAACACGAGCTTGACGACCGGTCGGGCGAGGCTGTCATGCCTGATCATCAGATTCGATCTGTCGACAAGAGAGAGGTTGAGATCGAAGTCATACTGGCATTTCCCGAACTGAGCGATGGAATTGATGAGGACAAGGCGGATTCAGTGCCCGAAATCTTTCGGGCGATGTCATCATCCGGCCCCGGCCAACCTCTCAAAGCAAGGATTCGATTGGAGGCGAGTTGGATCTACGGCATAGACGAGGACGATATCAGCTCGCAAATGTTCTGGATCACCAGCCTGGATGACGTGCCGTTCGGAGAACGCGACATTGCCAAGCTTCCCTTCTCTGCTAACGACCGCCGGCGCTTCCAGATCCGATATCTTCCCGCGACACGAGACAGCAATGCGATACTGAAGCTCGCTCTTCGAGAAATGCTCAACTGGCTTGAACGTCATGGGGACTGGGAAGGCGGCCGAGCGTCGATGGCCAAGCAGTGGGAAACCATGCAGAACATGTTTGACGCCATGCCCGCCATCAAAAAAATCAGCGAAGAACTTTCAATAAACTGGGGCCGGCTTTTTGAAGGTCGTCACCTTCGATCTCCCCGCTTAACTGTCCTCGCTCGGGAGCTTCAGCGAGCGCTTCGCGAGCTTTCATTAACGCTCGGACCGGGACCTGGTGGGCGACACAGGTCTGTGCAAGAACTCAGCGAGGGGCAAGCATCACTGTTCTACATCGCGATCGTTGTGACACTTTTCAAGCTTGATGAGGAACTTGCCCGCACGCAGCCAGAAGGATTCCTCGCCGTTGAAGTCGCGCGTCCCTGGCTCACGGTTATTGCGCTTGAGGAACCTGAAAACCACTTGGCACCTTTCTACCTCTCGGGGATGGTCAACCTGATGCGGGAGCAGGCACAGAGCGAATCCGTCATGGCGATTCTTACGACGCATTCAGCCAGCGCTTTGCGTAGGGTGGATCCCAACCAGGTGCGCTATGTACGTCAGGATCCAATCACGCTTACGTCTCGCGTGAAGGAGATTCCTTTGCCTGAATCCGAATCTGACGCCAGAAAATTCATCCAGGAAGCGGTTGCGAGCCATCCCGAGCTCTATTTTGCCCGCTTGGTGATACTGGGCGAAGGGCGCTCTGAAGAAATTGTGCTGCCACGACTCGCACGATCACTCGATGCCGAGATGGATCTGGATCCAGCTTTTGTTGCCTTCGTTCCACTGGGAGGCAGACATGTCAATCATTTCTGGCGTTTGCTCGACGGTCTAAAGATCCCTTATGTAACCCTTCTCGATTACGATCTCGGGCGCTCAGGTGCTGGGCCGAGGCGATTGAAATACGCGGCAGACCAGCTTGAGAAGATCGGTGTGAATGCACCGCCACTTCCTCGCCCCCGAAAAGCTGGGGAATGGGACTCTCTTACAGGGATCGATGTTGGTTTCTGGATGTCATGGCTTCGCTTCAACAATGTCTTCTACTCGAGCCAACTCGACCTAGACATGATGATGGTCAAATCTTACCCGGACAGCTATGGCAAGGTGGCGTCGATTGATACGCCGGATGACGCCGACAGCTACAAGAAATCCGTTTTCGGCAAAGATGGTTCTGGCCTGGACGCCTATCAGGCCGCGGATCGCTTCTCTGCCTTAGAACTGGCGCAGTATGACGCCTTGTTCAAGTCGAACAGTAAGCCGGTCTCCCACGTCGAAGCTCTATCGAATATCTCTAGTGATAAGATGAAAGCCGGTTGCCCCGAGCCGCTTGTGGCCATGTTTGGACGTTGCCAAGATCTGCTTTCTCCATACATCCGGGGAGATTTCTAGTGTCGATTATCGAGCGAGCCCGATGGCATCCGGGAAGTGGTATCAACCTAGACGCTGCAGCCCTGGACGTTGTTAAGAGCGACAAAAGCGCAGCCATTGTTGCAGGTCCCGGTGCGGGAAAGACTGAGCTTCTGGCACAACGCGCCAGCTATCTCCTCGAAACGAACACCTGCAAGGCACCCCGCAGGATTCTCGCGATCAGCTTCAAGCGTGATGCCGCAAAAAACCTGAAAGACCGCGTGACTGCACGGGCGGGTGAAGATCTTGGACTGCGTCTGGAGAGCTACACCTTCGACGCCTTTGCCAAGAGCATCGTCGATAGATTCCGTTCGGCGCTTCCGGAATGGTGCCGGCCGGAGCGGAACTATGAAGTAATAATGCCACGTTGGCAGGACTGGAATGATTTCGCTGGCCGCCTTCGACGAGATGCCAATATCTCAATAAGCGCAACGGGACTCGAGCGTGGTCACGCGACACTAACCGCCGAACCGGGGCCGCTGCCGCTCGATCCCAAGAAAGATGATTTCACTAATCAAGCGGGGCTTCATTACTGGGCGACGTGTCTGAGAAAGGACCGAGCCCACCAGCTAACGTTCGGAATGATTTCCACCCTGGCAATGACGATCCTGGCTCATAATCCTAACGTGCAGTCTGCACTGCGTATGACCTATTCTCATTTGTTTCTCGACGAATTCCAGGACACGACCGGACTGCAGTATGCGTTGCTGAAGCAAGCTTTCCTGGGATCTGACGCGGTGATCACGGCCGTCGGTGACAGCAAGCAGCGAATCATGACTTTTGCAGGAGCCCGATCCGGCATCTTCCAGGAATTTGCACAAGATTTTAGCGCGGATGTCATCGCTCTGACCGCAAACTTCAGGTCCAATCCCAGGATTGTTGCGATCGTAAATGCGATGGCAACGGACATAGAACCTGACGCGGTCCCGGTAGCTTCTGCACGCGGTGAAGCTGACGCTCCACGCCTCACAGATGGCGTGATTCATTTCCCGAACGCCAGGGAAGAGGCCACTGCTCTCGCCAAGTCCATCGCGGCGGCGGTCGGTTCCGGCCGGTACAAACCTGAGGACTTCATGCTTCTGGCGCGGCAAAGAGCAGACAAGCTGGAGGAAAAACTTGCGTTCGCCTTTGTCGAACAGGGCCTCACGCTTCGCAACGAAGCGCGATCCCTGGGAGAAATTCAGATCCAGGAACTGATGACTGAGCCGCTACCAGACGTTGTGATCTGTGCGCTCCAGATGGCAATCGATGACCGGAATGGCGCCCCGTTCCATAGGCTACGCAACATGATCGGTCCGATCTTTGGTAACCAGGACGACAGGCCGGCTGCCGAACTAAAGGTGGAGCAGAAGATCAGAGAGGCGGTGAAGCTCGCTAGAGCCGCTACGGCCAACGCTCCGTCAGGCACCACGGCCGAGAGCGTTGCAACGGCCATCTTCGATTCCCTCGGGTCGACTACGCTTTCACAACTGGCGCCAGATTATTCAAATCCGGCTAGGTTCGCCGCCATACACTCCGCAACCATCAAGTTTCTCCAGGAGTGTGCAGAGTCGGCAGAGACTTGGCAGGAGGCGATCACGCAGTTCCAGGGCAGAAATCAAGTAAAGCTCATGACTGTTCATAAGAGCAAGGGGCTAGAGGCGCATACAGTATTCTTTCTTCATCTTCAGAACGACGGATTTTTCTCAAGCGCGGACATGGATGAGGAAGCCTTGGCCTTCTTCGTGGCAGCTTCTCGTGCTCGAGATCGCTTTTTTGTAACGACGACGAGCTCGGAAACAGGCCGGGTCGCACGGCTGTGGGAGATGGTAAAGGCAGCAAAAATGCCCGAACTTCAGGCCACCGCGCTTGATCAAATCGCAGGCTGAGATCCGTCGCTGGTGCGCGTAGGGTCGCTTCCCGCAAACGGCAAGGACTCACATTCGAACCCTTGATATCTCGGCCCGGAATAACTCCTGGTTGCGATACCGTCCCACTCGATCCTTAAGGTTCGACAGCGAGGGCATACACACGGTTATGTTCTTTCTTGAGCATCGCAAGCACCGGCTCCCACTGTTCCGCCACGATATCTGATACTTCCGCTTCGATCCTTTCGGGCAGCGGGTCATCCCCGAGCTTTCTCGGAGTGCCGAGGAATGTCGGTGTCTTTCCAAGCCCATAGGCACCGACCATCCGCCGGGCGATCGGCGTAGCGCGCTCGATGTCGCTGCCACATTGCCACCGACCCGATGCATCGGTCCCAAAAAATCGCCGCCACAGCAGCCATGCCTAATCACATCGAAGCCCTTATGAGCGCCGCCGTCCAGTTAGGCAACATGCCGCTGCAAACGCCGGATATGGCTAAGGCCGAGATTAATCCTGTCTCGGGAAGGGTCGCAGGTAAAGGGCTGGCGGCGGTCGACTTCCTGGAAAACCGGTCATTCGGGAGCCAAACCCTAAGACGTAAAGACGCCGGAAGCACCATGTTGAGGCGGCGCTTCTTGCCGGGAGCCTATCTGGCTAGTCCTTGTCTTTCTTCCACTTCCTGAGGGCCTCTCTGCGTTTGCCTTGACCTACAATCTTGCGTCCGATCCGGCCCGGCGCGAGTACTGCTTTCGGCGGCGGGCCGGCGCCCCCTTCGCTCCCGGGCGACGATCTGCCCAACGGGCTCGACTTCTCAGCCTTGCCATCATCCTCCCGGTTATCGTCCGACAAATCGGCTTCCGACATGTTTCCGCTCTTCACCACGAGTTCATCGTCACAGTTTCAATGGAGCCCGAAATCCCGAAACCGCCAGCGCGAATGCTGCTCTAAGCAGCCTTCGCTGCTCCGCTACGCTCCAGCTTCACGGTACCGTAGGTCACAATGTCGGATGCAAGCCCGAGGATTCGGTCTCGATCTTCCATCAACATATCCCGCACTCGTTTCCACTGGTCTTCAAGGATCTGCGCGACTTCGGCCTCCATCGTTTCCGGAAGCGGCTTGTCGGCCAACTCCTTTACGGTGCCGATGAACACGGGCGCTTTGCCGAGTCCATAGCTGCCGACCATTCGTCTTGCGAGTGCAGTCGCTCGCTCGATGTCACTACCGACGATCCCGCCCGCCCCGATTGATCGATCGCCAAACACCACGAGCTCCGCAGCCATGCCCGCCAAGGATACAGCAATTCGATTCAACAGTGTCGTTTCCGTTGGGAAGTGATCGGGCTCCAGATCATAGGTTGTACTTCCGCCAATGGATCCATCACCGTTCGGGTCGAAGCTATCTCTGATTTCAATAGTCGCGGCCATCGCGTGACCTAGAGCAAGCGAGACCAACGCGTGCCCAGCTTCGTGCGCTGCCAGCCTAAGCAACTGCTCGGGAGTATAATGGAGCTTTTCCGGAAGCTGGGCCTCCAGGTCGCGCAATTCCAGTTCTCTGTTGTCATTCCTTGCATTGCGCAGAGCATTCTGAACCAAGCGTGCGATATCCGCACCCGGCCTTCCCTCAAGATCCAACGCGATATCAACCAAGGACTCGAGTGGCAGCACGCCACCTGCGTGATAGTTCAGGATTTCTGCTCTCGTCCGGCTATCTGGCAGCGAAAGCACGAAGTGGTCGTCGATCCTTCCAGCGCGCAAGATCGCCGCGTCAATCCAATCGGGGTAGTTTGTAGCACCAACTACGACGACGCCCTCTCCAAGACTCGACAACAGGGTTAGGAAGTCTGTGACGACGACTTGCCAATACTGATCGTTATGATTGCCGGACGGCCGCGCAAGCCTTTTGCCTATAGCGTCCATTTCATCGATGAAAAGGACAGCGCCCCTCCCATCATTCACGTTCTCGAAGGTCTTTCGCATCGCCGCGAGCATGTCATCTAGCGCCCCAGTCGACTGCCAGGCGCCGACCGTCACAGAAACCAGCCTCATCCCGAGCGCGGTCGCGAGCGCCGATGCGAACAGTGTCTTCCCTGTGCCGGGTGGACCCGAGATCAACACCCCTGCCCGAGCAAGTTTCCATTCAAGCTTCTTCTGACGCCATCGCGACACGTTATCGACAAGATCCCTTGCCCACGGCTTGACCTCATCGTAGCCAGGCAGCTCAAACAGATCCGGACCAACAACGTCTGGCTTTTCGAAACGATCGAGTTCATCAATATCGTCTTCAGCAAGGATTGGCCTGAGAATGGCTGCGAGCAAAACATTCTGTGAGCGTCCGACCAATACAGATGCCAGTTTGCTGCGGAATGGCGCTTTGCCGGACAGACGCCTCGCGGCGTTGAGGTGCTGAACTGTCGGCGGCTCCAAAAACAAGACGGCGGTTGCCGCAAAGCGCACGTCTCGCGGAACCTCAGCGAGGTCTCGGGCGATCAAAATGTCCAGCCCCTTCAGATCGAAGATCGATGCGGGCCTGTGTGGAGCCCCCTTTTTCCGGACCGGGTTCGCGAGACGCACCCGGCTATCCTTGTCGAGCCAGTCATCGGCCCACCGATCCCGCAAGGTGCCAAGAATTGCTAGTGCGGCGGCCTCATACTCCTCAGTGCGGTATCCCGGGGGAACAACGAAGACAAGGAAGCCATTGACGCTATGCCGAAGGCGGCCAATTCCTCTCATCGCGCGAACCAGGCCACAACCAGCTAGGAATACGCCTGAATCCTTTGAAAGCTTTTGATTTCGGGTCTTCGCGTCGACGAAATGCATTCTAGTTGCCCCTGCTCTGATTCCGCTGCGACAGGCGATACCAATTGTTCATGGTCCGCGCGACGCCGCGATCGGGATCCAAGTAGAAGAGCTGACTGGTGATGATCTCCTTGCCGTCCTCGAGACGGGGATGACCGGTCACAATCCCCGTCAATGCGTAGGCGCGTCCCAGAACGGCTCGGTAGTTATCAAGCAATGGGGCATTGGCGATGACGCCTATTTCGATTTCGCCCGCATTCGCGCGGCGAATATCTTCGAGTAGGCGCTCTGTCGCCCGGCTGTCTATCCATTGGAACATGTCAAGTGTTTCCCTCGTTGGCAACGATTCGTCCGCGGCAACCTCGTTGCTGCGCAAATGCGACTCAATGGTATTTTTTGACGCTTTTTTCGTGTTTTTGTGCCACCATTTGGCACGTGTCAACTATTATTTGCGCCATGAAGGAATTGATGACACTCAATCCTTCATGAGACCGCCGCCTCGCCTTCTCGTAGCTGCTCGCCTTCTCCTTGGTCAGACACAGGCCGAGGTCGCTGCTGATTCCGGGATAAGCGCGAAGTCGATTTTCAAGGCAGAGAACGGTACTGCGGGGATCGTGAGCGTCGAAAAGCTGATGCGCCACTACGCGGCGAAAGGCGTGTCGTTTACTGAGCCGGGTTCAAAGCCAGGTTGGGGGATCGAAACGGATTTTCTTCAGAACGACTACGATGCAGAGAGCGCAGCGCTCGGGCAGTAACCTCGCGCGATCCTAGTCGGAGTTTCGAATCAAGACCCGATTACGCGACAGCGATCATAACGTCGTCTACCCTTCGATTCGCACTTACTGCGTGACCTCGATGATCAATCGATCGCGACCGCCCAAAAACTCAAGCGCGACGACTCGGGAAAACTGCCTGACAATTCCAACAGAAGCGCGGGTCTGAGCGGCAATTTAGACAACGTTCCCACGTCATGACTGCGACCGTCGCGGACGGTTACTCTATTCAGAATAGACTAAAAAGACTGGGAGCGACGGCAACGGGCCATTTTGCTGCGAAGGACCATCTATGATAGCATCGCCGGCGCGTTAGCGAACGGTTGGGCATCTCACCGATCAAGCCACTGTTATATAGATACTTTCAAAAATTCTTGCATCGGGTAAATTCGATTCTAGGATCGTTTTTTACCCAGTTTAGACCCGGTTTTCTCCCAAAATAGAATTGTCCTTGTCCGGTGCCAATATCATAGGCGAGCACAACAACATGGGGTCCTCTCAACGCATTTGGCATGATCTTTACGCTAACCGTCATTATGGCCAATTTCGCAAAGCCATAACATCGGCGATGGTTGGCGGCAACTCGAACCGAAAGGAAACGTCATGCCGAGCTTCGTCGCCGAAGTCCCTGCCGCCTCTCCCGAAGCCACTGCCGCCTACTATGCCCGCAAGCTCGCCTTCGAGACCGATTGCTGGGACGTCCACGCATCGCTCACCGCCGGCCACAGCGACTTCGTGCTGTTGGATGTCCGCTCTCCGACCCATTACGCCGCCGCCCACATTCCGGGCGCGATCAACCTCCCGCACGGCAAAATGACGGCCCATCACATGTCGAAATGGCCGGCAGATACGCTCTTCGTCGTCTATTGCGCCGGCCCGCATTGCAACGGGACCGACAAGGCAGCCCTGCGCCTTGCCCGGCTAGGGCTACACGTGAAGGTCATGATCGGCGGAATGACCGGCTGGGCAGACGAAGGGTTTTCCTTCGAGAGCAGCCCGGCGACAGCCGCGGCCTGACGAAACGTTCGCTGCATGGCCTGCACGGGAGATTGAATTTTCTAACGCCGGTGCGATAGTCGGGAGGCGCAAAGAGGTAGCCTCCCGCATGACACGTCATATCGTTGCGATCGGTCAGTTGCCTCCGCCGCTCAACGGCTTCTCGTTCGCGACCAAGAGCATGATCGCGCTTCTTTCGGAAGCAATGAGCGTCACCGTGTGCAACATCGCTCCAGCGGCCGGCAGTCCCTCGCTGCTGAGGCATCCGATCAAGTTCAGCCGTGTCCTCCGTGCCTGCCTCCCGCTGTTTCGCGACCGCAAACATCACGACAGGATCTGCTATCTCGCCTGCGAAGGAGGGCTGGGTTTAGTCTACACCTTGCTGCTTGTTCTAGTCGCGAGACTGGTCGCCTACTCCATCTACCTGCACCATCACAGTTTCAGCTACATCGACAGGCCAAGTTTACTAATGCAGGCCATCCTGACGCTCGGCGGCCGACAACTGCAACACATCTTCCTATGCGACATCATGCTCGAGCGATTCACCGAGACTTACGGCCGACGCGTCCGTAGCAGCCTGATCTCCAATGCGGCCTACGTAACCCCGCAAGACGAAGGGGACGAGCCGAAGGACCGCGCGCATCTCGTGATCGGCATGCTTAGCAATCTCACCACCGAGAAAGGTCTCGAAACGTTTCTTCATCTCGCAAGGCAAGCGCGAAGCGAGAACGTGCCGATTAGGGCGATCCTTGCGGGGCCGGCTGGCGCTAGCGAGCGCGTGGCCATCGATGCCGCCGTCGCGGAACTTGGCGATACCCTGGATTATCGGGGCGCCCTCTATGACGACGCGAAGGCTGCCTTCCATCGCGAACTTGACGTCTTCGTCTTTCCCACAGCCTATGACAACGAGGCCCAGCCGCTGGTGATCTTTGAAGCAAAGGCCGCCGGAAACGCGGTCATCTCCAGCGACCGCGGCTGCGTCAGGAAACAGCTCGACGAAAACGATCTGCTGATCCACTCGGGCGGCGAGTTTGTACCGACCGCATTGGAGTGGTTGGCGGCCATGTCGCCAGAGCCCGCCCTGGAAGCAAGACGGAAGGCGATCCGGCAAGCCTATAGAACCCGCCATGCCAAGGCACGCGCCGCTATCGGCACGCTCTTGGATTTCGACGAATGATGGCGCGACGTCAGGAGGCGCCTGGCACTGGCTTAACCTTCAGTCCGTCGATGAACAGCTGCTCAAGAAAGCGCGCGGCATCCTCGAAGCGGCCGGCACCTGCATGCTCCTGCCCGAGCACCGCCCGCACCTGAACATCGAAGTCGGCATAGTGCTGCGTTGTCGACCAGATCGAGAAGATCAGGTGGTATGGATCACACCTGGCGATCTTCCCGGCTTTCGCCCAGGCTCGGATGACCTCGGCCTTCTCGTCGACGAGTTCCTTCAGCGGACCCTTCAGTTCGTCTTCGACATGCGGTGCACCCTGCAGCATCTCGTTGGCAAAAAGCCGGCTCTCGCGCGGGAAATCGCGGGCCATTTCGAGTTTGCGTCTGATGTAGCTGCGGATCTCGCTTTCCGGATTGCCATCGGCGTCAAAGGCTCTCAACGGCTCCAGCCAGGTAAAGAGCACGCGGTCGATCAGCGCCCGGTGGATCGCTTCCTTGGTGCGAAAGTAATAAAGCAAGTTCGGCTTCGACATGCCGGCAACTTCGGCAATCTGATCAATAGTGGAGCCACGAAAGCCGTTGACCGAAAACACATCGAGCGCGGCTTCAAGAATTTGCTCTTCCTTCTCTTCTTGAATGCGCGTGCGGCGCTGGGTCTTGGCTGCTCTCGGGATTGCCATGTCGATCTTGTTTTCCCTTCAAATTCAACCGTTTCACTCAAGATTGAACCGGCGCGGCACCGTGCTACAAAAATGAGCAGATGCCGGTAATTTTGTCTGTATTTTTCCTGATTTTCGTCTTGAGCCCAGCGCCGGAAGTTGTAATGTTTACCAATCGGTCAAATTATCGATCAGATGCTAAACAAAGGCAACTGGCGATTTTCCGGCGCTAACAAAACAAACAAGGGCGCTCGGATACTGACCACGGGAACAGGCGGCCATGTGCATTGCATGACCGCAGAAAACAGGTGAGGACTTTAGACATGGTGGCAGCACCAGGCGAGAACATGCGCGTCAACGGGGACCGTCTTTGGGACAGCCTCATGGAGATGGCAAAGATCGGCCCGGGAATTGCTGGCGGTAACAATCGCCAGACCTTAACAGATTCCGATGCCGAAGGGCGCAGCCTCTTCCGGACATGGTGCGAAGACGCAGGCATGACGCTGGGCGTCGACAAGATGGGCACGATGTTCGCGACCCGGCCGGGCACCGATCCGGACGCGCTGCCTGTTTATGTCGGCTCGCACCTCGACACGCAGCCGACCGGCGGTAAGTATGACGGCGTACTCGGCGTGCTTGGCGCACTCGAGGTCGTCCGCACCATGAACGACCTCGGCATCAAGACCAAGCACCCTGTTGTCGTCACCAACTGGACCAACGAGGAAGGCGCCCGCTTTGCGCCCGCCATGCTCGCCTCCGGCGTTTTCGCCGGCGCCCATAAGCTGGAATATGCCTATGACCGCAAGGATCCCGAAGGCAAGACGTTCGGCGAGGAACTGAAGCGCATCGGCTGGGTTGGCGACGAAGAGGTCGGCGCGCGCAAGATGCACGCCTATTTCGAGTATCACATCGAGCAGGGTCCGATCCTTGAGGTCGAGAACAAGCAGATCGGCGTGGTCACGCACTGTCAGGGCCTGTGGTGGCTGGAGTTCACGCTGACCGGCAGGGAGGCCCATACCGGTTCGACCCCGATGAACATGCGCGTCAACGCCGGCCTTGCGATGTCGCGCATCATGGAAATGGTGCAGACCGTGGCGATGGAAAACCAGCCGGGCGCCGTCGGCGGCGTCGGCCAGGTGTTTTTCACGCCGAACTCCCGCAACGTCCTGCCCGGCAAGGTCGTCTTCACCGTCGACATCCGCTCGCCGGATCAGGCGAAACTCGACGGCATGCGTACCAGGATCGAGGCGGAAGCACCCAAGATTTGCGAGGCGCTGGGCGTCGGCTGCGCGATCGAGGCGATCGGCCACTTCGCGCCCGTCACCTTCGATCCCACGCTTGTGTCCCGCGTGCGCGGTGCTGCCGAACGGCTCGGCTATAGCCACATGAACCTCATCTCGGGTGCGGGCCACGACGCCTGCTGGGCCGCGAAGGTGGCCCCTACAACGATGGTCATGTGCCCCTGCGTCGGGGGCCTCTCGCACAACGAGGCGGAGGACATCTCCAAGGAATGGGCGACGGCCGGCGCTGACGTCCTCTTCCACGCCGTCGTCGAGACCGCTGAAATCGTTGCATAATCAAGGGCGGGGTCATTCCCGCCTTTTCTTTTACCAGCGGACGAAGAGCCGCGAGCAATCAATGCAAGGGAACTGATCATGAGCAAAGTCATCAAGGGCGGAACCATCGTCACCGCCGACCTGACCTACAAGGCGGACGTGAAGATCGAGGGCAGCAAGATCGTCGAGATCGGCCCGAACCTCTCCGGCACCGAAACGCTCGATGCGACGGGCTGCTACGTGATGCCGGGTGGCATCGACCCGCACGTTCACCTCGAAATGCCGTTCATGGGCACCTATTCCTCCGACGACTTCGAAAGCGGCACGCGCGCCGGTCTCGCCGGCGGCACGACCATGGTCGTCGATTTCTGCCTGCCGGGGCCGGAGCAATCGCTGCTCGAAGCGCTGCAGATGTGGGACAACAAGACGAGCCGCGCCAACGCCGACTACTCGTTCCACATGGCGATCACCGGCTGGAACGAGCGCGTCTTCAACGAGATGGAGATAGTGGTCAAGGACAAGGGCATCAACACCTTTAAGCACTTCATGGCCTACAAGGGCGCGCTGATGGTGAACGACGACGAAATGTTCGCCTCCTTCCAGCGCTGTGCCGAACTCGGCGCGCTGCCGCTGGTGCATGCCGAAAACGGCGACGTCGTTGCCTCGATGACCGCAAAGCTTCTTGCCGAAGGCAACAACGGTCCGGAGGCGCACGCCTACTCCCGTCCGCCCGAGGTCGAAGGCGAGGCAACCAATCGCGCCATCATGCTGGCCGACATGGCGGGTGTGCCGCTCTACGTCGTGCATACCTCCTGCGAACAGGCGCATGAAGCGATCCGTCGCGCCCGCCAGAAGGGCATGCGCGTCTACGGTGAACCACTGATCCAGCATCTGACGCTCGATGAAAGCGAATATTTCAACAAGGACTGGGACCATGCTGCCCGCCGTGTCATGTCCCCGCCCTTCCGCAACAAACAGCATCAGGACAGCCTCTGGGCCGGCCTGCAATCCGGATCGCTCTCGGTCGTGGCGACGGACCATTGCGCCTTCACCACCGATCAGAAGCGCTTCGGCGTTGGTGATTTCTCCAAGATCCCGAATGGCACTGGCGGCCTCGAAGACCGACTGCCGATGTTGTGGACCCAGGGCGTCAACACCGGCCGCCTGACGATGAACGAGTTCGTTGCGGTCACCTCGACCAACATTGCCAAGATCCTCAACGTCTATCCGAAGAAGGGCGCGATCCTCGTCGGCGCCGATGCCGATATCGTCGTCTGGGATCCCAAGCGCTCGAAGACGATCTCGGCCAAGACCCAGCAATCATCGATCGACTACAACGTCTTCGAAGGCAAGCAGGTCACCGGCCTGCCGCGCTACACGCTGACGCGCGGCGAAGTCGCGATCGAGGAAAGCACCGTCAAGACGAAGGAAGGACACGGCCAGTTCGTGAAGCGCGAGCCGTTCCAGGCGGTTAACAAGGCGCTGTCGACATGGAAGGAGCTCGTGGCGCCGCGCAAGGTCGAACGGTCAGGCATCCCGGCGACGGGGGTCTGATCCTTGGCATCACTCCTTCACCAGCCGATCAAGCTCCGGAAGCAAAACGACGCTTTCCTGCTCGTTCGGGTCCGTGCGGGCGATGATCGCGGTGCAAGGGGTGCTGCTGAGGTTGGCAGGCAGATGCGGCACTCCGGCGGGGATGTAGAACAACTCGCCGGCGTGGACGACGACATGATGCTCCAGCTCGTCGCCGTACCAGGTGTGAGCCTCGCCGGAGAGCATGTAGATCGCCGTTTCATGCGACTCGTGCAGATGCGCCTTGGCGCGAACGCCGGGCGGAATCGTCAGCAAATGCATGCAGATACCCTTGGCGCCGACCGTCTCGGCCGCGATGCCTTCGAAGTAACTGAGCCCCTGCTTGCCATCATAGGCATGACTGGGGTGCACAATGTGACAGGTGGGCTTTGATGTCGCGTCCATCGTCATCCTCCATGGACCTTGCCGGAACAATGAAAACAGCTACTCATACTATCACGCAAACCGCGGAAGCGCGGGGAAAACAGGATACACAAGCGTTGACGCAAGCTACCTCAGTCGTATCCGCCAAGGACCTCTGTCTGACCTACGATGCCAGTGACGCTCCTGTGCATGCGCTGACCAACGTCAATCTCGACGTGCGCAAGGGCGACTTCGTCTCGTTCATTGGCCCTTCCGGCTGCGGAAAGACGACATTTCTGCGCGTTATTGCCGATCTGGAAAAGAAAACATCGGGCGAAATCACCGTCAACGGCATGACGCCTGAGGAGGCCCGCAAGGCCCGCGCCTACGGCTATGTCTTCCAGGCGCCGGCGCTCTATCCCTGGCGGACCATCGAGAAGAATATCGCCCTGCCGCTCGAGATCATGGGCTATGCGTCGGCCGATCAGAAGAAGCGCATCGCCGATGCGCTCGATCTCGTCAATCTTACCGGCTTCGAGAAGAAGTTCCCCTGGCAGCTTTCCGGCGGCATGCAGCAGCGTGCCTCCATCGCCCGCGCGCTCGCCTTCGATGCCGACTTGCTCCTGATGGACGAACCCTTCGGCGCGCTTGACGAAATCGTCCGCGACCACCTGAACGAGGAGCTTCTGAAGCTCTGGGCGCGCACCAACAAGACGATCTGCTTCGTCACCCACTCGATCCCCGAGGCGGTCTACCTCTCCACCAAGATTGTCGTGATGTCGCCTCGCCCCGGCCGCGTGACTGATGTCATCGACTCGCCGCTTCCCAGGGAGCGACCGCTGGACATCCGCGAGGCGCCCGAGTTCCTCGAAATCGCCCACCGCGTGCGCGAAGGCCTGAGAGCGGGGCACAGCTATGAGCACTAAGGCACTTAGCGTTGGAACCGTTGCGCGGGGGCGCTCATGAAGCCCGACACTCTCAAAGACAGGATCGTCCCCGTCGTCACGATCCTCGTGGTCCTGATCGCGATCTGGTACGTTGCGGCGGTCCTGATGAACGCCTCCTTCCAGCGGGACATGGATCAGCGCGCCAACCAGACGCCTGACACCATCGAATTCATCGAGAAAACGCTCTCGCAACCGAAGCCGTTGCTGCCCGCGCCCCATCAGGTAGTGCAAAACGTCTTCGAAAACACGTTTCTGCGGAAGCTCTCGAGCAACCGCAGCCTCGTCTACCACAGCTGGGTCACGCTTTCCTCGACGCTGCTTGGCTTCGGCTTCGGCACGCTGCTCGGGATCCTGATCGCCGTCGGGATCGTTCATATCAAGGCGCTCGACCGCAGCCTCATGCCGTGGGTCATTGCTTCGCAGACCGTACCGATCCTGGCAATCGCACCGATGGTGATCGTCGTCCTCGGCGCCATCAACATCACCGGGCTGATCCCGAAGGCGCTGATCTCGACCTACCTCTCCTTCTTCCCGGTCACTGTTGGCATGGTGAAGGGCCTGCGGTCGCCCGAGGTCATGTTCCTCGACCTGATGCGAACCTATAACGCGACACCCGCCCAGACATTCTGGAAGCTGCGTGTTCCGGCATCCGTGCCGTTCCTCTTCACCTCGATGAAGGTCGCGATCGCCGCAAGCCTTGTCGGCGCCATTGTCGGCGAGCTTCCGACCGGCGCCGTCGCCGGCATCGGCTCGAAACTGCTCGCCGGCTCCTATTACAGCCAGACGATCGACATCTGGGCAGCGCTTGTCGCGGGCTCGGTGTTGGCCGCAAGCCTGGTCGCCATCGTCGGCCTTGTCGCAAAGTTCGTCGACCGTTCGATGGGCGGGAGGCCAGCATGAAGCAGATGGCCTTTTCCTGGCAGGGTATTCTTGCCCTGGTGCTGACCGCGATTGCGATGATCACCTTGCCGATCATGGCCGAGGGCGCACCGGACCCGGTGTCGTCGATAACCGCGGGCCTTACGATCGCGTTGATCGTCGCGGTCGCCCTCGTTTCCTTCTCGCCGTTGCCGAAGCTGTATGTCGCCGCCGTTCTGCTGATCGGCGCGCACTGGGCGGCATGGGTCCTGCTCGCTGGTGTGACCGGCAACGAAGGCCTGGCGACGAAATCCTTCTTCCTACTGATGGCCGCCTGCTGGCTGCTTGCCTGGCGATGCGTCACCGAGCTTTCGGCCATGACGCCGGCCTCGAATTTGGGCCGCTCGTGCCTGCGGCTGCTGATCCCGGCAATCTTCGGTGCCTGGATCCTGATACTCTGGGAGGCGCTGACGCGCGGCGCCGGCATTCCCTTCGTCCTGCTGCCGCCACCTAGCGCCATTGGAGCCAGGATCGCCGGCTCGCTGCCGATCCTGGCCGACGACGTACGTCAGACGATCTTCAAGGCAGTATTCGCCGGTTACATCATCGGCTGTAGCGCAGGCTTTGCCGTCGCGATCCTCGCCGATCGCGTCGGTTTCCTGCGCCGGGGCCTTCTGCCGATCGGCAATATGGTGTCGGCGCTCCCGATTATCGGCGTCGCGCCGATCATGGTGATGTGGTTCGGCTTCGACTGGCAGTCGAAGGCAGCCGTCGTCATCATCATGACGTTCTTCCCGATGTTGGTGAACACCGTCGCCGGCCTCACCGCATCCGGCGCGATGGAGCGCGACCTGATGCAGACGTATGCCTCCAACTATTGGCAGACGCTGCTGAAGCTCCGGCTTCCGGCGGCGATGCCCTTCATTTTCAATGCATTGAAGATCAACTCGACGCTGGCGCTGATCGGTGCCATCGTTGCGGAGTTCTTTGGTACGCCGATCGTCGGCATGGGCTTCCGTATCTCCACCGAGATCGGGCGCATGAATGTCGACATGGTCTGGGCCGAAATCGCCATTGCGGCGCTGGTAGGCTCGGTCTTCTATGGCGTCGTCGCCCTCGCCGAAAGGGCGGTGACTTTCTGGCATCCGTCTATCCGTGGTGGCTAGGCGTCGCTTTATTCCCGCGAATGGGATTAGGCATAACTTCAGAGGGAAAAAAGAAAATGAAAAAACTGATTATTGCGATGATGGCGAGCGCGATGTCGCTCGCGGCAACCCAAGCGATGGCTGCCGACAAGGTGACGCTGCAGCTCAAGTGGGTGACGCAGTCGCAGTTCGCCGGTTATTACGTCGCCAAAGAAAAGGGCTACTACGAGGAAGAAGGCCTCGACGTCACCATCAAGCCGGGCGGCCCTGACATTGCGCCGGAACAGGTGATCGCCGGCGGCGGCGCTGACGTCATCGTCGACTGGATGGGCGGCGCGCTTGTTGCTCGTGAGAAGGGCGTTCCGCTCGTCAACATCGCCCAGCCCTACCAGAAATCAGGCATGGAAATGGTCTGCCGCAAGGACGGCCCGATCAAGACCGAAGCCGATTTCAAGGGCCATACGCTCGGCGTCTGGTTCTTCGGCAACGAATATCCGTTCTTCGCCTGGATGAACAAGCTTGGCCTGAAGACCGAAGGCGGTGCCGATGGCGTGACCGTGTTGAAGCAGAGCTTCGACGTGCAGCCGCTGCTGCAGAAGCAGGCCGACTGCATCTCCGTCATGACCTATAACGAATACTGGCAGGCGATCGATGCCGGCTTCAAGCCCGAAGACCTGATCGTCTTCAACTATACCGCCATGGGCAACGACCTTCTCGAAGACGGCCTCTATGCCATGGAAGACAAGCTCAAGGACCCGGCCTTCAAGGAAAAGATGGTCAAGTTCGTCAAGGCTTCGATGAAGGGCTGGAAGTACGCAACCGAGAACCCGGATGAAGCTGCCGGAATCGTCGTTGACGCCGGCGGCCAGGACGAAAACCACCAGAAGCGTATGATGGGCGAAGTTGCCAAGTTGATCGGCGATGGCACCGGCAAGCTCGACACGACCCTCTATGATCGCACGGCCAAGGCACTCCTTGACCAAAAGATCATCAACAAGGAACCGACCGGAGCCTGGACGCACGACGTAACGGACGCTGCTTCCAAGTAATTCGGTAACGACAAGACACGAAACGCGCGGACCCTCCGCGCGTTTTTTCATTTTTTTGCTGTTTTTATCGAAGAAATTTCGCGATCGATGTCGCATCGAGCGGTGCTCGCACGTCATAACAACGACGCAGGATCAACTAACGGAATGCTTGCATAACCGCACAGTGATTGATCTGCATCACATTGGTAATTATTGTGTTCGAACGAGGAATTATTTTCTGCCGGACTTGCGCGATGGGCAAATAGCTACCACGTACAAGCCGAGTTTGCCGGATGAGGGACTTCTTAAGTAAGAGTCGGCAAATGAACGAAAATACTTCTGAGAATACCAATACGGGAACCGGTCATGGGCGCGCTGATGACAACGCGCAAGCTAGGCCGAGCAAAACTGGATGACGACGCATGGCACGTACGCCTGTTAAGATACTTCGCGCCTCAACTCTGCTGATCGCGGCGGTTGTAGCGTCAACGACATTTGCCCAGGAACAGCCGGTCGCAAAGCCGCAACAAAACCTGCCGGCCATCGTCGTGACGAAAGCCTCCACCCGCACGCTCGTCGATCGTGTTGTCGCGACCGGTACGGTTAAGCCAGTCGAGGAAGTCTATATCCAGCCGCAGGTCGAAGGCTTGTCGATCCGTGCGCTCAACGCGGATATCGGCGACAGGGTCCAGGCCGATAGCACGCTGGCGACCCTGAACGACGACGCAATCATCCTGCAGAAAAGCCAGATGCAGGCCACGAAAGCCAAGAACGAGGCGAGCCTTGCCCAGCTTCGCGCACAACTGATTGAAGCAGAGGCTAATGCGGAGCAGGCACGACAGCAGCAGGTCCGCGCCCAGGAAATGGGCAAGAAGGGCACTGTCTCGACGGCAACGGTCGAACAGGCGGATGCCGCTGCAGCTTCCGCCAACGCCCGTGTTGACTCGGCAAAGCAGGCAATCCAGGTAGCCGTCGCGGAGATCAAGGTCACGGAGAGCCAGATCGCGGACGCTGATCTGAAGCTCGCACGCACCGACGTCAAGACGCCGGTCGCCGGTACTGTCGCAGCCAAGAACGCCAGGATCGGAGCGATTGCGCTCGCCACCGGCGATCCGCTTTTCACGGTCATTCGCGATGACGAGATCGAGCTTGTGGCGGAAGTGGGCGAGAGCGAGATTGTGAAGGTTCAACCCGGCCAGAAGGCGACCATCTTGCTCTCTGGTAGTCGCGAAAAGATTAGCGGCTCCGTGCGTCTGGTCTCGCCGACAGTCGATCCGCTCACGCGCCTCGGTTTGGTCCACATTTTGATCGACGATTCCAGCAAGGCGCGTTCGGGTATGTACGGCAGCGCCGACATCGTCGTGCGCACAACGGAAAACGTGGCGCTCCCCGTCTCGGCCGTGCTGTCGGGCAATGAAGGATCCTCGGCCCGTAAGGTCGAGAATAACGTCGTCAAGTTTGCCAAGGTCGAAACCGGCATCCAGGACGGAGCCTATGTCGAGATCGTCAATGGATTGAAAGCTGGCGATGAGGTCGTAGCCAAAGCGGGCGCCTATGTCCGTGACGGCGACCGCATCACGCCGGTTCGTGAACAGCCACCGGTTTCCAACTGAGAGACGGCCGATGAACTTTTCAGCCTGGTCTATCCGAAATCCCGTCGCCTCGCTTCTGGCGTTCGCACTTCTTCTTTTCGTCGGCATCCAGTCCTTCAATAGGCTGCCGATCACGCGGTTTCCGAACATTGACGTTCCGCTCGTCTCCATCGTCGTAACGCAGAGCGGCGCTTCGCCGGCCGAGCTCGAGATGCAGGTGACGAAGGAGATCGAGGATGCCGTCGCCAGTATCAACGGCATCGATGAAATCCAATCGACGGTGACGGACGGCCAGTCGCAGACGGTCGTCATGTTCCGCATGGAAGTGCCGACCGAGCAGGCCGTTCAGGACACCAAGGACGCGATCGACCGCATCCGCAGCGACCTGCCTGCCAACGTCGAAGAACCGATCGTCTCGAAGATCGACGTCGAGGGTCAGGCGATCCAGACCTTTGCCGTCTCCTCCCCCGACATGACGCTCGAAGAGCTCTCCTGGTTCGTCGATGATACGGTCAAGCGCGCCTTGCAGGGGCAGGCCGGCATCGGCCGTGTCGACCGTTACGGCGGTGCAGACCGCGAAGTGCGTATCGAGCTCAATCCCGACAAGCTGAACGCCCACGGCATTACCGCGGCAAGCGTGAACCAACAACTGCGCGGCACCAACGTCGACCTCGGCTCCGGCCGTGGCCAGGTGGCAGGCAGCGAACAGGCGATCCGTGTGCTCGGCGACGCCCGCAATGTCGCCGAACTTGCCAACACCACGATCGCATTGCCAAACGGCCGCTTCGTCAAGGTTTCCGATCTCGGCGTCATCAAGGACACCTATCAGGAGCCGAAATCCTTCTCGCGCTTCGATGACACCCCTGTCGTGACCTTCGGCGTCTTCCGCTCGAAGGGTGCCAGTGAGGTCAGCGTCGCCGAAACCGTGGCAAAGAGCCTCGACAAGGTGCGTGCGGAAAACCCGAACGTCGGCATCGAGCTGATCAGCGACTCCGTTTATTTCACCTATGGCAACTATGAAGCGGCCATCGATACGCTGATCGAGGGCGCGCTGCTTGCGATCATCGTTGTCTTCCTCTTCCTCCGGAACTGGCGTGCAACGCTTATCTCGGCCATCGCGCTGCCGTTGTCGGCGATCCCGACTTTCTGGATCATGGACCTGATGGGTTTCTCTCTGAACCTTGTCAGCTTCCTTGCCCTGACGCTCGCGACCGGTATTCTCGTCGATGACGCGATCGTCGAGATCGAGAACATCGCCCGACATATCAAGATGGGCAAGACGCCCTACCGAGCGGCGATCGAGGCGGCAGACGAAATTGGCCTCGCGGTTATCGCGACGACCTTCACGATCATCGCTGTGTTCGTGCCGGTGTCGTTCATGCCTGGCATCCCCGGTCAGTACTTCATTCAGTTCGGCCTGACAGTTGCCTTCTCGGTGTTCTTCTCGCTCATGGTGGCGCGCCTCATCACGCCGATGATGGCCGCATATCTGATGCGCGCGGAAGACGGCATCGAAGACCATCACGACAACGACGGCCTCTTCTTCCGCGGATATACGCGCCTCGTGCGCGCTACGACCCGCCGGTGGTGGACCCGCTATGCGACACTGATTGCGGCGATCGCCTTCCTTGTCGGCTCCGTGATGTTGCTTGCGCAGGTGCCCGGCAGCTTCCTGCCGCCGGAGGACGCATCGCGCATCGTCCTGTCCGTCGAGCTACCGCCGAATGCGACGCTCGACGACACGGAAGCGACCACGAACGCGATCTACAAGGACGTGAAGGATATCGACGGCGTCGAAAGCGTCTTCGTGCTTGGTGGCGCGTCTCCGAAGGGCGACCTCGAACTGCGCCGTGCGACGGTAACGCTCACGCTCCACAAGCTTGACCAGAGGCTTTTAAAGAAGCTGGACGACATGCTCGTTAAGGTCCCGGTCATTGGATCCTATCTGCCCGAGGTGGAACCGAAGGGACGCGTTCGTCCGCAGTGGGATATCGAAAAGGAGGTCTTTGCCAAACTCCATGATATCCCAGACGTTCGCATCCTGAAGCTCAACGATCGCGGCGAACGTGACCTGTCGTTCAACTTCCTCTCCAAGAACGAGAAGGATCTGAACGATGCTGTCGGTATCCTGGAAGCGAAACTGCGAGCCGATCCGCTGCTGGCGAACGTCAGCGCCGAAGGCGCCCTGCCCCGTCCGGAACTCCAGATCCGTCCGCGCAAGGATCAGGCGGCTCGCCTCGGCATCACGCCGCAGCAGATCTCCGAAACCATCCGCGTTGCCACCATCGGCGATATTGATGCGGCGCTCGCCAAGATCAACCTTGACGATCGCCAGATCCCGATCCGCGTGCAGGCCTCGCTCGACATGCGTCGCGATCTTGCCGCCTTGCGGGCAATGAAGATCCAGACGGCAAGCGGCAGTACCGTACCGCTCTCCACTGTCGCCGATATCGACTATTCGGAAGGCGTCAGCTCGATCAAGCGCAACAACCGCTACCGCGTCGTATCGATCGGCTCGGACCTGCCGCAGGGCGTGGCGCTCGACACTGCCTCGGCACGGTTCCGCCAGATCGTCAAGGAAGCCAACATTCCGCCGACGGTACAGCTTGCCGAAAGTGGCGACACGAAGGTGCAGACCGAAATGCAGCAGAGCTTCGTCAACGCCATGTTGATGGGCCTGATGCTGGTGCTGACGGTGCTGATCCTCCTCTTCAAGGACGTGATCCAGCCCTTCACCATCCTGTTCTCGCTGCCGCTTGCGATCGGCGGCGTGGCAGTCGGGCTGCTGGTCACCCAGAATCCGCTCTCGATGCCCGTGATGATCGGCATCCTGATGCTGATGGGCATCGTGACGAAGAACGCGATCCTGCTCGTCGACTTCGCCATCGAGATGCGTCATCGCGGCATGGAGCGTGTCGAAGCCATGGTCGAGGCAGGTCGCAAGCGCGCCCGGCCGATCATCATGACGTCTATTGCCATGTCAGCAGGTATGCTGCCATCAGCGCTCGGCGTCGGCGAAGGCGGTTCGTTCCGTGCGCCGATGGCGATTGCGGTGATCGGCGGCATTATCGTGTCGACCGTGCTTTCGCTGGTCGTCGTGCCTTCGTTCTTCCTGATCATGGACGATCTGTCCCGCTTGCTTGCCTGGATGTTCGGTCGTCTCGTGGGCAAGAAGGACAAGGAAGATCTGGCCATGTCCCGCGAAGAACTCACACAAGCGCTGGGTGCGCTCGAGGGCCGGGTAACGGCAATCGAGACCCCGGAAAGCAAGCGCGGCAAATCTGGCAATGTCGTACGCCTGCCGCCGTTCGCGGCAGAGTAGCTGCTCGAGCCAAGAGCCGGGGCAACACCCCGGCTTTTTATTAGCTGACATTTGATCAAGCTCAAGTTCTGAACCGCGTCTCCCGGTTATCCTTCCAAGTATCAGGTAGGGAACGGCACCCGCCGCGCCACAGGGAGAAACAGATGTCCGGAGCTTTTAAACTGAGCAGCGCGCAGCAGGCGATGCTTGGCGGTGCGTTGATCACCTCCAACCTTGACCGACACGAGCGAGACGCTCTGCTGTCCTGCGCGGTGGCGGTGCGCTACGGTCCACAGGATGTTCTCTTCCGTGAACACGAGAAGGCGCACTACTTCTATTGCGTGCTAAGTGGCTACGTCAGGCTCTATCGCGGCTCTGAGGAACGCGAAGCGGATGTCAGCATCTGCGAGCCGGGCGACAGCTTCGGTGAATGCCTGGTGCTTGCCGGCGACGCATACAATTATAGCGCACAGGCGATGGAGCACGTCATCCTCGCCCGCTTTGATCTCGCTGAGGTCAAGGCGTTGCTCGCTCAACACCCGCGGATTGGCAGCGCGATCGCGCGCAGCCTCTCGCGGCATTTGCTGTCGACCATGGAGTGTCTGGCGCGCGATCGCATGCAGACCAGCCAGCAGCGCGTCGCCCACTATCTGCTGACGCATTGTACGAGTGAGGGTGCGCGGGCTTCCCTGCGCCTGCCGTTCCAAAAGCGCCTGCTGGCACGAAAGCTCGGCCTTGCGCCGGAAGCGCTGTCACGTGCCTTCTCCGCCTTGCGCACATCAGGCGTACGCGTCAGCGGCCGCGCCATCGCGATCGAGGATGTCAACGCGCTGAGGCAGGTTTGACTACAGGCCGCCATGTTCCTTCAGGAAGCTGACGATGGAGCTAACGCCATCGCCACGCTTCATGTCGGAGAATACGAAGGGGCGTGCCTGGCGCATCCGTGTCGCGTCGCGGTCCATGACCTCGAGGTCCGCGCCGACATAGGGAGCCAGATCCTTTTTGTTGATGACGAGAAGGTCCGATTTGGTAATGCCTGGGCCACCCTTGCGCGGGATTTCCTCGCCCTGGCAAACCGAAATGACGTAGATCGTGATATCAGCCAGATCAGGGGAGAAGGTGGCGGCCAGATTGTCACCGCCCGACTCGATGAAAACTACATCGAGATCGGGAATCCGCTCATTCAGGCCCGCGATGGCCTGCAGATTGATCGTCGCGTCCTCACGGATCGCCGTGTGCGGGCAACCGCCGGTCTCCACGCCAACGATCCGATCCGATGGCAAAGCTTGCATGCGCATGAGCGCCTCGGCATCCTCGGTCGTGTAGATGTCGTTCGTGACGACAGCCACCGAATAGTCGTCGCGCATGGCCTTGCAGAGCTTCTCGGTCAGCGCCGTCTTGCCGGAGCCGACCGGCCCACCGATGCCCACGCGCAAGGGTCCGTTTCCTGATTTCATATTCTGAACTCCAATAACGGCCGATGATAGCGTGCCGCCTGAAGGGCGACCACCGGCAAATGACGCAGGTGGCGACGGCTGGCCGCGCGTCTGCCGACAAGTCACGATCGAAAGAGCCTGGTCGACTGCGTTTCATGGCGCAGCGACATGATGTCGGCCTGGATGGTCGCCGATCCGAGATCGTCGAGTGTTGAAGCTGCCGCCCGCTTCACAACCGAGGTTATGTCGCCTTCAAGCCGCGACAGAATGGCAACGCCATCCTTCTGCCCGGCCACGCCGAGACGGATACCTGCGGAAACTGCCTGCGAGAGATAGGCATGCAGGAATGCCGCAATCGCCTTCTCCAACGCCACCCCATGGGCACCCGCCACGGCACCGATCGCCACCGGGTAGGCCACATGTCGCGGCAATCGATCGAAAACCTCGTCTGGCCACGCACCGGCGGCGGACAGGAACGCATCGCCGAGCAGCATCGTCTCCTGATGACGCTCGCGCGAGCCGGCAAGCGCTTCGGCGAGCTCCGCCAGTTCGCCGAGCCGCTCCGACTGTCGGTGACAGCGGTGGCTCTCGGCAAGGAGAACCACGTCGTTCCATACAGGCCCACGCTCCATCAGGTTCGACGCCCACGCAGCAAGCGAATGAGCATCGGGGACCAGCCGATCATGAACGGCGCGCTCCAAACCGCCTGAATAGGCGAAGGACCCGACGGGGAAAGCTGGCGAAAGCCAGGTCATCATCCTCAACAACGCATGCAGGTCAGCATCATCAGTCATATCGGATCAGTCGTGCGAGTGATGATGATGCGCTTGGTCATGACCGTGCGCATGGCCATGTGAATGATACGCACCGCGTGCCGGCTGGAACGGCTCTGCAACTTCGCGGATCGTCGCACCGAGCCCTTCGAGCATGGAGCGGATCACATGATCACGAAGGATAAGGATGCGGTCTTCCTCGATCTGGGCGCCGAGATGCCGATTGCCGAGATGCCACGCGAGCTCGATCAGGTGCACGCGATCCCTGCCCCTCACCTCGAAGAGCTTCTCGTCTGCGGCTACAATTTCGATGAGCTCGCCATCCTCGAGAACCAACATATCACCACTGGCAAAAAGCACCGGCTCCTTGAGGTCGAGCATGACCATCTCGCCGTTGTCGAGGTGAAGCAGCTTTCGCCGCAAATGCCTCAGGTCGTGCGGCAAAACCACTTTTCCGATGGGGTTCGAGGAAGGCGTGCCCGCAGGCAGGTAGGAAGTAACGCGTTGCATGACGTGTCCAATTCGCTTGAGACTGCGACCATGCAAAATAGCCTGATGCGATGCAAGAAGGAACCTGCCGGAAAGGCATATGCAGCAGATGTTTGCGCCCGGAATTCCTATGCAGTTCCTACAAAGGCACAGAGAAGTTTTGAAAGCGCGTCCTGGTCGCGATAGGGAAAAGTGTTTCGCACAAGCTCAGGTCCGAGTGCGGGCTGAAGGCTCAAGGCCTCAGTCTGGTACTGCCGACGTCGAACTTCGTCACCGTGCAGGGCATAGGCCGCAGCAAGCAAGATAAGCGTTCGCCACGACCTCCATGGAATGTTCTCAAAATCCTCAATTGCAGAACCAAAGCGGCCCTGGTGGAGTCGGATAATTCCCCTGATCACCCAGAACCACACCGGGGGATATTTTGCCAACCTGAAGCATTCACCGATTTCGGCGTCCGCTTGTTCCAGGTCGCCGAGGTAGTGGAGCATTTCCGCGTGATCGGCGCGAATCTGCAGATCGCTGGGCGCAAGGTCGCGCGCCTTGCCATAATGCGATCTGGCCCCGTCGTAGTCGCGTGAAAGCAGATGGACCAGCGCTGCCGCATAGTGGGAAAGGGCGTCATTGTTGTCGATGCGCAAGGCGATCCGTGCGATCTCGTCGGCGCGGCGCAGGTGCTCGAAGTCGCCTGCTTGGGCAAAACTGTAAGTCAGGGCAATGGCATAGCTGGCCTGGGCATAAATCATCCCCGGATCCAGTTCCGTTGCCCTCAAGAAGAAAACCTCCGCCTCGGGAAGCATATGCTTGCTATCAAGCATCCTGCCATAGAGGAAGTTTTCGTCGGCCGACCAGGACGACTGTGGCTTCTTGGCGATCATCTCGGATGCTGCAAGCAGCACCTTGTCCTGAACCAGCGAGCCTATCTCCGCCGCCACCAGTTCAATGACATCGAAATGGTAACTTTCCGGAAGATCGAAAGCTCGCGACCACATCACAGGCGTGGCGTTCGTATGCAGGAATTTGGCGTTTACCCGGAACGGGCCTGCGCCATGAATACCAATCTTGACCGTGTAGTCATACGGGCGAATAGCACTTCCATCCAGTGCGGCGGAAGCGGATCCAACACGCGAGACATCGAGCCAACGCTGCTCGGTAAGAAGGTCTTCAAGGGAGGATACAACCAGTTCCGCCAAGTCCAGCTGCTGCGGGGCCGTTGACGGCGCGGCGGTGATTCTAACTGCGGTCTTTGCGATTGCTCCGTCAGCAGGGCGCGGTCGCTCCTCTTCCACGAAACCGTTGTAACGTGGCTGCCAGTGCCAAACGCGCACGGGTCGATCGATATTCTTTAGAACCCTTTCGCCGCCATCCACAAAATCCGTCCCAGTCCTCTTGGCGATCTGGTGATAGACGCCATCGGTGATGCTTATGCCGCCGGGGAATGCGCTTGCTTCAATGCGAGAGGCAACGTTCACTCCGTCGCCGAATAAGTCGGTACCATCGACCAAAACATCGGCTAGATTGATTCCAATGCGAAGAACTAGGCGCGACCCTTCCCGCTGGCGCATAAGTTCGCCCTGGATTGCAATCGCGCACTCCACTGCACCGTTCACGGAATCAAATACGGCCAAGGTGCCGTCGCCCATGAGTTTGAAAACCCTGCCGCCTTCGCGCTCGACATTCGGCCTTATCAGCTCTTCCTGCATCGCTTTGACTGAAGCTAGCGTCGCCTCCTCGTCAGCCTCCATGAGACGAGAATAGCCGACTACGTCGGTGGCCATGATTGCTGCCAGCCGTCGCTTGAGGGGCGTCCTTGCCATAAGCTCTCCAAGTAACCAGCGATCGCATGAGCGACAATGACAAGCGTAACACAGAACGACGCGGCGAAGCATGATTTCCGCGGTCGCGTGGGACCAACGAGGCCGCGTGGCGCTTATCCGCCGGCTCCAACTTGTCGTTGCAGGCATTCGCTGTGTAATTCCGCGAATTCGTCAGGCCAACCGCGCCTCATCGCAATCCATGTTCATTGCGTGCGCGGCCACGGCCTCCTCCGGCAAACGTCTGCGCCAACCAGGATGCAGCCCGTCATTCTCATGCACCACGCGATTTCGACCGAGCGCCTTTGCCAGGTAGAGCGCCTTGTCGGCCGCCGAATAAACAGCCTCGTTGCTCCGTGCGGGCTCGAACTCCGCAATACCGGCCGACACAGTCAGTGCGACCACGCAATCGTCGGCAACGACCGGATGCCCGGCCAGGCGGGCGCAGACCGACTGCACTCTCTCGATCCGCTGCTCTTGTGAGCCACCGACAACGATCGCGCCGAACTCTTCACCGCCCAGCCTCGCCGCGACGGAGTGCCCGCCGAAGGCAGCCGCGAGGATGGCGGAGACTGCCACGATGACGGAATCGCCGCAGGCATGGCCGAAGCGATCGTTTATGGCCTTGAACCGGTCGACGTCGAAGATCGCGAGACAGGCATTTCCATCGACCTGCTCCAATGCCTCTGTAAAGGCACGTCGGTTGAGAAGACCTGAAAGCACATCGGTGCGGCTCAACTGCTCGAACTCCGCGCGCGAGACGCTGAGCTGGTGCATCGCGTGACCGGCTATCAGCGACAGCACGCTTGAGACCGCCCCGCCAATAAGCCACGACAGTAACACGCCGTAGACAACACCATGAGCGAGCGGAACAGGCATCAGTCCCGCCCAGTCGAGCGGCGGCAATAGCAGGACAATGACGATCGACGAGAGCGTCACCGCAAGGAAGCTCATCTTGAGAGCAAACACATAAATTGCGCGGCGATCACGAAAATCGCCAAGCTCCGCCTGGAGTGAAATTCTCATGCGAATCGACCTTCTTGCCCGCCGCTAGGCACATTGCTTAGAGGTCACCTCCTGCTGAGTTCTTAAGTGAACTGTTAAAGTTCGAACGAGTTTGGTGAATTGAGCGGCGGTTGAAAGCTGCCCAAAAACGTGACGCTTTCCGCGATCAATCATCCAGCGAGGTTTGAATCGTAACAATTTGTTTTTACGTGTGTTTTATAACCACCAACAAGGAGAATGTCCTATTACCGAAGGAACGCCTCAAGGTGGAACATACAAAAATAAAAAACAACCCACAGGAGATTCAGTCTTAACGCGCGGCTTTAGGAGCCGCCACCTCGCATGCGGCCGCCCCAAACACTCAAAACAAGAAATAGCGCTGCGCCATCGGCAGGACGGTGGCCGGCTCGCAGGTCAGCAACTCGCCATCAGCCCGCACCTCATAGGTCTCCGGATCGACCTCGATGTGCGGCGTCAGGCTGTTGTGAATCATCGACGCCTTGGAAAGGCCGCCGCGGGTGTTCTTCACAGCGACAAGATTTTTAGCGACGCCGAGACGGCTCTTCAGACCCGCATCGAGCGACGCTTGCGAGACGAAGGTGACAGACGAACTGGTTCGCAGCTTGCCGTGGGCGGCAAACATCGGCCGGTAATGCATCGGCTGCGGCGTCGGGATCGAAGCATTCGGATCGCCCATGGGAGCCGCAGCAATCGAACCGCCGAGCAATACCATCTCAGGCTTGACGCCGAAGAAGGCAGGGTTCCACAGAACCAGATCGGCGCGCTTGCCGACTTCGATCGAGCCGATTTCGTGTGAAAGACCTTGCGCGATCGCCGGGTTGATCGTGTATTTCGCAATATAGCGGCGGACGCGGAAGTTGTCGTTCTCGCCCTTCTCTTCCTTCAGGCGGCCGCGCTGACGCTTCATCTTGTCGGCAGTCTGCCAAGTACGGATTGCTACCTCCCCGACACGACCCATGGCCTGGCTGTCGGACGAAATGATCGAGAAGGCGCCGATGTCATGCAGGATGTCTTCCGCCGCGATCGTCTCCTTGCGGATGCGGCTTTCGGCAAATGCGATGTCCTCGGGGATAGACGGTGACAGATGGTGGCAGACCATCAGCATGTCGAGATGCTCGGCGACGGTATTGACCGTGTAGGGCCGCGTCGGGTTGGTCGACGACGGGATGACGTTCGACTGACCGCAGATCTTGATAATGTCAGGAGCGTGGCCACCGCCCGCTCCTTCCGTGTGGAAGGCGTGGATGGTGCGGCCCTTAATGGCGCCGATCGTATCCTCGACAAAGCCGCTTTCATTCAGCGTGTCGGTGTGGATCATCACCTGGATGTCATAGTCGTCGGCGACCGAAAGGCAGCAGTCGATCGCAGCCGGCGTCGTGCCCCAGTCCTCGTGGAGCTTCAGCGACGATGCGCCCGCAAGCACCATCTCTTCGAGTGCGGCGGGCAGCGAGGCGTTTCCCTTGCCGGCAAGCGCAAGGTTCATCGGGAAGCCGTCGAAGCTCTCGATCATCCGCTCGATGTGCCAGGCACCGGTGCAGGTCGTGGCGAGCGTGCCATGCGCCGGGCCGGTGCCGCCGCCCAGCATGCAGGTTACGCCCGACATCAGCGCTTCCTCGATCTGCTGCGGGCAGATGTAGTGAATATGCGCATCCATACCGCCGGCAGTGATGATCTTGCCTTCGCCAGCGATCGCCTCGGTCGAGGGGCCGACGATGATGTTGACGCCGGGTTGCGTATCCGGATTGCCGGCTTTGCCGATCGCCGCGATGCGGCCGTTCTTTAGGCCTATATCGGCCTTGACGACGCCCGTATGGTCGATGATGACGACATTGGTGATGACGGTATCGACAGCACCCTGCGCCCGCGTCGCCTGGCTCTGGCCCATGCCGTCGCGAATGACCTTGCCGCCGCCAAATTTCACCTCTTCGCCATATGTGGTGAAATCCTTCTCGATCTCGATGAAGAGCTCGGTATCGGCGAGGCGCACCTTGTCGCCGGTGGTCGGGCCGAACATGCCGGCATAGGCGGCGCGGGAAATCTTGTAGGGCATATGTCAGGCTCCTTGGGAGGAAGAAAGGGATGCGCTTGCCGGCAGCCGCGTGACGCGGCCAGCGGCGACATAACTATCGACAAGCTGCCGCTCGGCAGCAAAAGGATGCCATTCCCATCCCGCGTGGCCGAAGCCTGCGAGATCGATGGTCGCCTCGGGAAATCTGTTCATCACTTCGGCGATCACGATCATGCCGCTGCTCGGCACGACGTAGGGCGCCGGGTGGTAGGCAGCGAGCGCCTCGTCCACCGCTTCATGAATCACTTTGTCAACGACCACATGCATCTTGCCAACATCAGCACAGAACGCATTGAATTGACTCGTGTAGTCGTCGCAGAAATCGTCGAGCTCGGGATGCGATACGGCCAGCGGCGCTCGCAGTTCCGCGAACTTTTGCGGATCGCGCACGCTCCAGATCGCCGCCGCCTCACGCACGGCTGGATGCTCCCGCCACGCCTCGGAAGCAAGCATTGCCTTGCCCGGCCGCCCGGTATTGCAGACGGCGACGACGTCGGTGCGCCCCGGGCTCGCTTCGTAGGAGCGGCATTCGTTAAAGCGGATAACGAACGCAGCATCCGCCACTACGGCCGCCGCCTGTGCGCCGATCTCTCCGTTGCCGACGACCATGATCCTGCCAACCATGTCAGTTGCCCATCGTCTCTGCGAGTTCCTTGAGCTGCTTGGTGCGCGCGTCCGTCAACTCTGCAATACAGCCTGCTACGAGCATCGGCTCCATCGTGCCGCCACGCGCCTGAAAGCCTGCCGCCTCACACTCCGCATCACGGAAATTCACCCATGCGCGCTGCGCCTTCACCAGTGCCTCTTCGGCACCCCGCATATCCGCATCGAGATCCTTGTCGAGTGCTGCGAGAGCCGCGCGCGTGATCTTGTATTGTGCGTTCAGTGCCTTGTCGCCGGTCTGCTGGCGCGCCTGTTCACAAGCCGTCATGTCAGCTTGCGTGACCGGATTTTTGCAATCAAGATCCTCGGCGTTGGCGCCGAAGGCAAAGACCGTCGCAGCACCGGCCGCCAGAAGGTGCAGGCTCGCACGCATCGTCTGCTCCCGGCCCACTCTAGAGCTTGCCCATGACCAGCTGGCGGAAACCGTAGACTTCGCGCTTGCCGGAGAGAGGGATGAGCGTCACCGAGCGCGTCTGACCGGGCTCGAAACGTACGGCCGTGCCGGCCGGGATATCGAGCCGCATGCCGTGTGCCTTCTCCCGATCGAAAGAGAGACCGGCATTCGTTTCCGCGAAATGATAGTGGCTGCCGACCTGCACGGGGCGATCACCGGTGTTCGAGACCTCAAGCGTCACTGTCGGCGCGCCGAAGTTCAGCTCGATGTCGCCGCTTGCGGCAATGATTTCTCCTGGGATCATGATCTTCTCCTCACGCAGCCTTGATGGGCCCGCAGCCCTCGGCTTTCAGAACGCGCTTTGTTGACGCCGGGTACTTGGCAAGCTTGGAAGCGGGGCGCGCCGGGCGGCGCACAAGTTCGCCGCCGCAATTCGGGCAGATGCCGCCGAGAACATCGGCAACGCAATCGGCGCAGAACGTGCATTCGAATGTGCAGATCATTGCCTCAGAACTGTCGGGCGGAAGATCCTTGTCGCAGCATTCGCAATTGGGGCGCAGCTCCAGCATGGGAACCTCAGCGGATCGGTTCGTGGACGGTGACGAGCTTGGTGCCATCAGGAAAGGTTGCCTCGACCTGGACGTCATGGATCATCTCCGCGATGCCTTCCATCACTTGGTCACGGCCGACGACATGAGCCCCCGCCTCCATCAGTTCGGCGACCGGACGCCCGTCACGCGCGCCTTCGACGACGAAATCGGTGATCAACGCGATCGCTTCGGGATGGTTGAGCTTGACGCCCCGTTCCAGCCGCCGCCGCGCGACCATCGCCGCCATCGAAATCAACAACTTGTCTTTTTCTCTCGGTGTGAGGTTCATCGTGCATCCATCTGCTTCAACTAGAGATTCCAGACTTTCGGCACCGGCGCTCCATCGCGCAAGGCCGAAATGATCGGGATGAGAATTTTTCTCAAGGCAAAACCATCGGGCGCTGAAAGGCGCACGACAAGCTTGCCGGCCCAGCTGCTGGCGCCGCCCATATGGCCCTCAAGCAGCGGGCGCACTGCACCGAGGTAGGCTTCGGCGCGCGGCCCGACATACAGCAGCGTTGCAAACGCGACCTTGCCTGACAGCACGGCATCGGCACCGGCAAACATTGCAACATTTCCCTGCAGCGCCAGGTCCTCGGCGTGGCAGAGCCGGCCTGCCTTGCGAATACGCCAGCGGTCGCGAAAGAGGCCGCTCTCCACCGCCTCCCCCATCGCCTTCCGGCCAAGCAGGATGGATTCGACGGCCAGGAATTCGGCATCATCATCGAGATCAACGTCGAGCTTTCGAAACAGCGATGAACGATCGAACAGGATGGTTTCCTGCGGCAACCAGTCCACCCGGGCGTTTGCGCCCGCGGTAATGCTGGTGTTGACCTCAGCCGTTCCTGCCGATGCCTTGTAGATCTTCTCGCAGGCCTGCGTGGTGACGTCGATGCGGGCGCCGGGACCAGCCGTAACGCTCCAGTTCATTCGGTCGCCGCCGGTGAGGCCGCCCGCGGTATTGATGATGACGGCTTCCATGGAGGAATCGAACGTATCCGGAAGCCGGATCTTGCCCGCTCCTTCCTGGTAGAGTTCCTGCAGGCGCGTACGCCCGTCGAGCATCCTCGCAGCCAGATGCCCGCGCCCCTCGGCTCTCTGCGGTCTCGTAGCTGCCGCCGCGTTCGTCATTCCGTCCCTTCCCAATGGACCGCCGGTTGACCCCGGCCGTTTTCATTGAAGTCACTAACTTGCAGAAAGCAAGCAATTCCCGTGCCGCTCCGACACACTCACCACGATCGGACCGGCGGCAACGAGATCCTTCAGAAACTGCCGAGGAAAACAGCATCTGCCCAACAGATAACCACTGGATCATACAGTCAAATGACGACGCGCTTCCGGCGTATCGAGCGTTTCCGCAAGCCCCTCGTGAACGATCTCGCCGCGATCCATGATGTAGACGTAGTCGGCAAGTTCGCGGCAGAAATCGAGATACTGTTCCACCAGCAGGATCGCCATCCCGGCACTGTCGCGCAGATACCGGATTGCCCGGCCGATGTCCTTGATGATCGACGGCTGGATGCCCTCGGTCGGCTCGTCGAGCACGAGGATCTTCGGCCGCGTCACCATCGCCCGGCCGATCGCCAGCTGCTGCTGCTGTCCGCCGGAAAGGTCGCCGCCGCGACGTCCAAGCATGGTCTGCAGCACAGGAAACAGGCTGAAGATATCGTCGGGAATATTCTTGCTGCCCCGTGAAAGCGGCGCAAAGCCGGTCTCGAGATTTTCTTTCACCGTCAGCAACGGAAAGATCTCACGCCCCTGCGGCACATAGCCGATGCCCTGCTTGGCGCGCGCATAGGGCGGCAGGCCGTTGAGCCTGGTGTCGTTGAACGTCACCGTTCCCGCCGACAGCGGATGCTGGCCGGTAACGGCGCGGAGAAGAGAACTCTTGCCCACGCCGTTACGCCCCAGCACGCAAGTGATCTTGCCCATTTCCGCCTTGATGGAAATGCCGCGCAGCGCCTGGGCGGCGCCATAGTGAAGGTTTGCATTTTCGACTGTCAGCATCTCAGCGCCCCAGATAATTCTCGATCACCTTCGGATCGGAGCTCACGAAATCGATCGATCCTTCGGCCAGCACCGAACCTTCGGCAAGGCAGGTCACCTTGACGCCGAGATCGCGGATGAAGCCCATGTCATGCTCCACGACGACGACCGAGCGGGTCTTGGCGATCTCCTTGAGGAGGATCGCCGTTTCCGCGGTTTCGGCGTCCGTCATGCCGGCGACCGGCTCATCGACCAACAAAAGCTTCGGTTCCTGCGCCAGAAGCATGCCGATCTCCAGCCACTGCTTCTGGCCGTGCGAGAGGTTGGCGGCGAGTTCGTCGCGCCGATGCGTCAGCCGCACGGTCTCAAGGATCTCCTCGATGCGCGCCCTGTCTTCCGCGGAGAGCCGGTAGAACAGCGTCGAGAAGACATCGCGCTTGCGGTTCAAGGCGAGTTCGAGGTTGTCCCACACCGTGTGACTTTCGAAGACCGTCGGTTTCTGGAACTTGCGACCAATCCCGAGCTGCGCGATGTCGGCCTCGTCGAGTTTGGTGAGATCGGTCTGCCCGTTGAAGAACACCTCGCCTTCATCCGGCCGCGTCTTGCCGGTGATGATGTCCATCATCGTTGTCTTGCCGGCACCATTCGGGCCGATGATGGCCCGAAGTTCGCCAGGCTCGATGACGATCGAGAGCGAGTTCAGTGCCTTGAAGCCGTCGAAGGAAACCGAGACGTTGTTGAGATAGAGAACGCTGTTTGGTTTGACGTCAGGGATCATGATCGCTTACTCCGCCGGCTGGATTTTTGCATCGACACCCTCTTCCTGAAGCGCGGGCGGGGTCGCCTCCGTCTTCGGCTTGCGGCGCGTGAAGTACTGGCCGATGGTCCCGACGATCCCCTTTGGCAGGAACAGCGTGACGAGCACGAAGAGACCGCCAAGCGCGAACAGCCAGAACTCGGGGAAAAGGCCCGTGAAGATCGTCTTGCCGCCGTTGACCAGAATGGCGCCGATGATCGGCCCGATCAGCGTCGAGCGACCGCCGACTGCCGTCCAGATGACCACTTCGATCGAGTTGGCCGGCGCGAATTCGCCGGGGTTGATGATGCCGACCTGCGGCACGTAAAGCGCACCGGCAATGCCCGCCATCATCGCGGAGACGACAAAGGTGAAGAGCTTGAAGTGCTCGACGCGGTAGCCGAGGAAGCGCGTGCGGCTTTCCGCATCACGCACGCCGACCAGCACCTTGCCGAACTTCGAGCGGACGATGGCCGAGGCAATCATGAGCGACAGTGCAAGGAAGATGGCGGTCGCTGCAAACAGCGCAGCACGCGTGCCATCAGCCTGAACGTTGAAGCCGAGAATTTCCTTGAAGTCGGTCATGCCGTTGTTGCCGCCGAAGCCCATGTCGTTTCTGAAGAAGGCGAGCAGCAGCGCGTAGGTCATCGCCTGCGTGATGATCGACAGGTAGACGCCGTTGACGCGTGAGCGGAAGGCGAACCAGCCGAACACGAAGGCCAGCAGTCCCGGCACCAGCAGAACCATCAGCGCCGCGAACCAGAACTTGTCAAAGCCGTACCAGAACCACGGCAGTTCCTTCCAGTTCAGGAACACCATGAAATCCGGAAGGATCGGGTCGCCATAGACGCCGCGCGAGCCGATCTGTCGCATCAGATACATGCCCATCGCATAGCCGCCGAGCGCGAAAAAGGCGCCGTGGCCGAGTGAGAGAATGCCGCAGAAGCCCCAGACAAGGTCGAGCGCCAGCGCCAGCAGGGCGTAGGTGAGATACTTGCCGAACAGCGCCATGATATAGGTCGGGATATGCAGCGGATTGGTCGGCGCGGTCATCAGGTTGAGAACCGGCACCAGCACGGCGACTGCAAGCAGAATGACGATCGCAGCGACGATCTTATGGTCGAGAGACCGAAGCAGGAAGGCCGTAATCATGCTTCCACCGCCCTTCCTTTGAGTGCGAAGAGCCCACGCGGACGCTTCTGGATGAACAGAATGATGAGGACGAGCACCAGGATCTTGCCGAGCACGGCGCCGGCGAAGGGCTCGAGGAATTTGTTGAGGACACCGAGCGACAGCGCACCGACGAGCGTGCCCCAGAGATTGCCCACGCCACCGAAGACCACGACCATGAAGCTGTCGATGATGTAGCTCTGCCCGAGGTTAGGCGACACGTTGTCGATCTGGCTGAGCGCGACGCCCGCTATGCCGGCAATGCCGGAGCCGAGCGCGAAGGTGAATGCATCGACCCAGCCGGTGCGGATGCCCATCGACGAGGCCATGCGGCGGTTCTGCGTAACCGCGCGCATCTGCAGGCCGAAGGCCGAGCGCTTCAGGAGAACGAGCAGCGCAAAGAACACAGCCATCGAGAAAACGATGATCCAGAGGCGGTTCCAGGTGATCGAGAGCCCGCCCAGTTCAAATGCGCCGGACATCCAGCTTGGATTGCGCACCTCGCGATTCGTCGGGCCGAAGATCGTGCGAACCGCCTGCTGCAGGATCAGCGACGCGCCCCAGGTGGCGAGCAGCGTTTCGAGCGGCCGGCCATAGAGATAACGGATGACGACCCGCTCGATGACAAGACCGACAAAGCCGGTGAAGACGAAAGCCGCCGGCACGGAGAAGGCCAGCGAATAGTTTCCGAGTTCGGGAAATGCGGAGCTGATGTACTCCTGCACGACGTACGTCGTGTAAGCGCCGATCATCACCATTTCGCCATGCGCCATGTTGATGACGCCCATGACGCCGAAGGTAATGGCAAGGCCGATCGCGGCCAGCAGCAGCACCGAGCCAAGCGACAGCCCGTACCAGATGTTCTGCCCGACATCCCAAAGCGCCAGGCTGCGGTTGATCGCGTTGACATGGGTCTGGATAGCACCCTTCAGTTCCTCAGGCGCGGTCGCCATCGCGGAATTCAGGATGGTCAGCGCATCGCGCCCGCCGCGCGCAGCGACCGTATCGATCGCGGCCTTCTTCTCTTCGGCGCTGACATCGCTCTTCAGCACCATGACAGCGCGCGCCGCTTCCATCGCATTTTTGACCTCGGCGTCGTTTTCTTCAGCCAGCGCCGAGGTGAGGAGGTCAAGATTTGCCGGATCGGCGTCCTTGAGCAGTCCCTGGGCTGCCGCAAGCCGCGCGCCCCGATCCGCGCTCAGGAGCGTCAGCTGGCTGGTGGCGGTGGCAATCACCGTACGCAGCGAGTTGTTGATCTTGACCTTGGACATATAGTCCGGATCGACGTCGGAAACGACCGCGCCTGATATCGGGTCGGCATAGGTCGGCTCATCCTCGGTGCCGCCCTGCACCAGCACAGGACCGCCGGTCTCGGAATTCACGTAAAGCTGACCATCGCTCAGCAACTGCAGGATCTCGCCGACGCGCGGGTCCTTGGAGGCGACCAGTGCCTTGATCGCGGCTTCGCGCTCAGGGAAATCGCCGACGCCAAGCGCATCGATAAGGGGGTGAATGTCTTGCTGTGCCTTGAGCGCGGTCGCAAAAGCCGGCATGGCCAGGCATAGGGTCAAAAGCAAAATCTTGATGGCGCGATACATCGGCTCTCTTGCCTCGGTTATCGTTGGCCTTCCGGCGCAATCGGGAAAAATAAGCCCTTAAATCGGCATCGATCCACCATGGAACCGCCGCCGTCCGAAGCATCAAGGCTGCGCTCCGGAGATGGACCTTCCGCCCGGACAGGAGAGACCGGGCGGAAGTCTTCAGGCGTCAGAGTGACGGGGTGGTTCGCACTCAGGAGCCCTTGCCGCCGCACTTGCCCGAGGCAACGTTGAAGTTGCCGCAGTTCATGGGCTTGCGCCAATCGGAGATCAGGTCCTTGGAGTCCGGCAGGAAGTCGGACCATTCGTCGCCAACGACCGCCGGGGTCTGCTGAACGATTTCGAACTGGCCGTTCGCCTGGATTTCACCGATCAGAACCGGCTTGGTGATGTGGTGGTTCGGCATGACGGTCGCATAGCCGCCCGACAGGTTCGGAACCGTGGTGCCGATGATCGAGTCGAGAACCTTGTCCGTGTCGGTCGTGCCGGCAGCCTGAACAGCCTTAACCCATGCGTTGAAGCCGATATAGGCAGCTTCCATCGGGTCGTTGGTCACGCGCTTGTCGTTCTTGGTGAACTCGTGCCACTGTTTGATGAACTTCTTGTTCGCCGGGCTTTCGACCGACTCGAAGTAGTTCCAGGCAGCGAGGTGACCGACGAGCGGCTTGGTGTCGAGACCGGCAAGCTCTTCTTCACCGACCGAGAAGGCGACGACGGGAATGTCGGTTGCCTTGACGCCCTGGTTGCCGAGTTCCTTGTAGAACGGAACGTTGGCGTCACCGTTGATGGTCGAGACCACCGCCGTCTTCTTGCCGGCCGCGCCGAATTCCTTGATCTTCTTCACTTCCGTCTGCCAGTCGGAGAAGCCGAACGGCGTGTAGTTGATGATGATGTCTTCCTTCGGAATGCCCTTCGAGACGAGATAGGCTTCCAGGATCTTGTTGGTGGTGCGCGGATAGACGTAGTCGGTGCCTTCGAGAACGAAGCGCTTAACGCCTTCCTTTTCCATCAGGTAGTCGACGGCCGGAATCGCCTGCTGGTTCGGAGCGGCACCCGTGTAGAAGATGTTGCGCGAGGACTCTTCGCCTTCATACTGAACCGGGTAGAAGAGGATCGAGTTGAGCTCTTCGAAGACCGGCAGGACCGACTTGCGCGACGAGGACGTCCAGCAACCGAAGACGGCCGCAACCTTGTCCTTTTCGATCAGCTCGCGTGCCTTTTCGGCAAACAGCGGCCAGTCGGAGGCCGGGTCGACGACGACAGCTTCGAGCTTCTTGCCGAGAAGGCCGCCCTTCTTGTTCTGCTCGTCGATGAGCATCAGCATGGCGTCTTTCAGCGTCGTTTCGGAGATCGCCATCGTGCCGGACAGCGAGTGCAGAACGCCGACCTTGATGGTGTCGTCAGCCGCAACGGCTCCGTGGAATGCGGCCGTGGCCGACATGACGGCGCCGAGTGCGGCGCCCGTGATATAGGACTTGAGATTCATCTGGTTGATCCCCTCTTCTTGTTAGACAACAGGCCGAAAACGGAAGTTAACTGTTGCTTAAAGGACTATCCGGTGCTGCACTGCGAAAGCGTATACGTGATATGACGTAGGTGACGGGGCGAAATGTGCAGTTCTGTGCTGCGCCGCACTCTTAAGCCTCGCGTGGTTCCATGTTACGAACGATGACAAGGGGAACAAAGGGGCTGGCACTAACGCATGGCAGCGCGGCAACGCATCATTCCGGTCAGGCGCGAATACAATCGCTGGGTGGCGAACCAGACGCTGGAGGACTATGCGCTGCGGTTCACCGCCAAGAGCGCCCGGCAGTTCTCCTCGCAGCGCATCTCGCAGACGGCAATCGGTGCCATCTCCTTCCTGGCGCTGGAAGCGATCGGTGGCGCCATCACGCTCTCCTACGGCACGACCAACGCCTTCTACGCCATCATCGTCGCCTCGATCGCCATGCTCGCCATCGGCCTGCCGATCAGCCGCTACGCGATCCGCCACGGCGTCGATATCGACCTGCTGACCCGCGGTGCGAGCTTCGGCTATATCGGCTCCACGGTCACGTCCCTGATCTATGCCAGTTTCACCTTCATGCTGTTTGCGATCGAAGCCTCGATCATGTCCGGCGCGCTGGAGCTGACGCTCGGCATCCCTCTGTGGATCGGCTACATCATCAGCGCCGTCATGGTCATTCCGCTGGTGACGCACGGCGTCCGGCTGATCAGCCGATTCCAGTTGCTGACCCAGCCTTTCTGGATCGTCCTCAATGTCCTGCCCTTCCTCTTCATCGCCGTGATGGACTGGGAGAAATTCGATCTGTGGCGCGCCTTTGCCGGCATTCGCCATGCTTCGGGGCCGCCGGGCACGGTCGCACCTTTCGATCTCGTCGAATTCGGCGCCGCCTCAGCCGTCATATTGGCGCTGATGTCGCAGATCGGCGAACAGGCCGACTTTCTGCGCTTTCTACCCCCGGAGAAGCAGACGAAATGGCGCCACCGCCTCGCGGTCTTCCTCGCCGGCCCAGGCTGGGTGATCATCGGGGCGCCGAAGCTGCTAGCCGGCTCCTTCCTCGTCGTGCTGACGTTCGCGTCCGGCGTGCCGGTTGATCGTGCCGCCGATCCGGCCCAGATGTATCTGACCGCCTTTGGATACATGATCCCCTGGCACAACGCCGCCCTGCTGCTGATGGCTGCCTTCGTGGTCGTATCGCAGTTGAAGATCAATGTGATGAACGCCTATGCAGGCTCGCTCGCCTGGTCGAACTTCTTCTCCCGCCTCACTCATAGCCATCCCGGCCGCGTCATCTGGCTCGTCTTCAACGTGGCGATTGCCCTTCTGCTGATGGAACTTGGCATCTATAGGCTGCTCGAGGAAACGCTCGGCATCTTCTCGATCATCGCCATGGCCTGGCTCTGCACGATCTCGGCGGACCTTTTCATCAACAAGCCGCTCGGCCTTGCGCCTCCCGGCATCGAATTCAAGCGCGCTCACCTCTACGACATCAACCCCGTCGGCCTCGGCGCCATGACGCTATCGGCCGGCATCGCGCTGGTCGCGCATTTCGGCGTCTTCGGCTCCATCGCAGCCTCCCTCGCGCCTTACATCACGCTTGTTGTCGCGCTGATCGCCTCGCCGCTGATCGCCTGGAGTACGAAGGGCAGGTTCTATCTCGCTCGCAAGCCGCGCCACAGCTGGAAGAACCTTACCAACATCACCTGTTCCGTCTGCGAGCATCCATTCGAGCCTGAAGATATGGCCTGGTGCCCGGCCTATGCGGCACCGATCTGCTCGCTCTGCTGTTCGCTCGACAGCCGCTGCCACGACATGTGCAAGCCGAAGGCGCGCTTCAACGCACAGGTTGGCACGGTCGCCAAGGCAGTACTGCCGGGGAGCGTCGTTGAGAAGCTGACCACACGCCTCGGTCGCTATGGCATCGCCGTCGTGCTCGCCCTGACGGCCGTCGGAACCATCCTCGCGATGATCGCCCATCAGGTTTCCTCGGCGTCACCCGAAACCGCCGACGTCGTCAACGGAACGATCCTGGTAGTCTTCTTCGTCTTCGCGGTGATTGCGGGAGTCGTCTGCTGGTTTTACGTGCTCGCGCATGACAGCCGGGTCGTTGCCGAGGAAGAATCCTCTCGCCAGAATACGCTGCTGCTGAAGGAAATCGCCGCGCACAAGAAGACCGACGCCGCCCTTCAGACCGCCAAGGAAACGGCTGAAGCCGCCAACCGTGCGAAGAGCCGTTATGTCGTCGGCCTTAGTCACGAATTGCGCACGCCGCTGAACGCCGTGCTCGGCTACGCGCAGATTCTCGAGCGCGACGAAACCATTCCCACTCCACGACAGTCGTCGATCAAGGTCATCCGCCGCAGCGCCGAGCATCTCTCCGGTCTTATCGACGGTCTCCTCGATATCTCCAAGATCGAAGCCGGGCGCCTGCAGGTCTATTCCAACGAGATCAACATTAAGGATTTCCTGGATCAAATCGTCGACATGTTCCGCCCTCAGGCCCAGGCCAAGGGATTGACGTTCCATCACGACCGCTCACCCGCCCTGCCCCACTTCGTACGCACCGACGAGAAGCGGTTGCGCCAGATCCTCGTCAATCTGCTCTCCAACGCCATCAAGTTCACTGACGAAGGCAGCGTCATCTTCGACGTTGGCTATCGCAGCCAGGTCGCCACCTTCACGGTCAGCGACACCGGCCGCGGCATTGCCGAGAAGGACTTGAGCCGTATCTACGAGCCGTTCCAGCGTGGCGAAGCCGACAGCGTCCGGCCGATGCCGGGCCTTGGCCTCGGTCTGACGATCACGCAGCTTTTGACCAACACGCTGGGCGGCGAAATCTCGGTGAGCAGCGAGAAGGATCGCGGAACGGTCTTCCGCGTTCGCCTCATGCTTTCCGCCGTGCTTCGCGAAATGACGGTCCCGCCACAGGAGAAGAAGATCGTCAGCTACGACGGTCCTCGGCGCACGATCGTCGTCGTGGACGACAATGAGGACCACCGCGAGATGATGCGCGAGGTGCTCGCCCCACTTGATTTCGTCGTGCTGACGGCGGCAAGCGGAGCCGATTGCCTGACTTTGATCGAAGGCATCCAGCCCGATCTCTTCCTGGTCGATATCTCGATGCCGGGCATGAATGGCTGGCAACTCGTTTCGCGCCTGCGCGCGAACGGCCAGACTGCCCCGATCGTCATGCTGTCCGCCAATATCGGCGACGCCGCCGCACACCGCGATAGCGATGACAGCCACAATGATGCCATCGGCAAGCCTGTCGACATCAAGCAACTGCGTGACAAGCTTGCGCTCCATCTGGGTTTGAGGTGGATCTATGCGGAGGCGATCCCGCCCGCCCCCGCCAAGCACGACCGGCCGCTGGTCAGTCCAGGACACTCCCATGTTCAGGAATTGTTGCGGCTCGCCGAAATCGGCTACATCAGAGGCATCGAGGCAAAGCTCGGCGACCTTGCCAAGGTAGAAGAAAATCAGCCATTTACAGAAGAACTTCGCTCCTATGCGGCCTCCTTCGATCTGAACGGCCTCATGAATTTCCTGCACCGTTTTGACGAGAAGGTAGAAACCCTTGGCTGAGCTCCCGCGCGACATCGTTCTGCTGGTGGATGACTCGCCGGAGGCTTTGGGGTTCCTGACCGATGCTCTGGAGCAGTCCGGATTCTCGGTCCTGATCGCCACGTCAGGCTCGGCTGCCCTAAATATTGTGGAGCGCATTACGCCCGATCTCATTCTGCTGGATGCGGTCATGCCCTCCATGGACGGCTTTGAGACTTGTAGGAGACTCAAAGCCAACCCGGCAATCAGCCAGATACCGGTCATCTTCATGACCGGCCTGACAGAAACCGAGCATGTCGTTCGTGCACTCGAATCCGGAGGCGTCGACTACCTGACGAAACCGATCAATATCGACGAGCTGCGAGCGCGGATCGGCGTCCATCTGCGCAACGCCCGTTCCACACAGAGCGCGCGCGTTGCGCTGGACGCTGCCGGCCGACATTTGCTCGCCGTCAAGGGCGACGGCGATATTCATTGGTCGACGCCACAGGCAACACGCCTCGCCAACGCAGCGATGAATCGAGATGATGCCATGGACACGGTGGTCAGCAGGATTGCCGAGTGGATGAAGACCCGCCCGGCCTCGGCGCGCGAGGGCGCGATCTCGCTTTCGCATGCCGGCAAGGACGTGCTTCAGCTGGCCTTCCTGGGCGCGATCGGTCCGGATGAATATCTGTTTCGCCTGACGGCAAACAACGCGCGGGCCGACGACGAGGTGCTGCGCCGGCATTTCTCGCTGACACAGAGGGAATCCGAAGTGTTGTTATGGATTGCGAAAGGCAAGGCCAACCGCGATATCGGCGAGATTCTCGGCCTGTCGGCGCGCACCGTGAACAAGCATCTCGAACAGATCTATGTGAAGCTCGGCGTCGAAAACCGTGCCTCGGCGGCGGTCAAGGCCGCTCACGTCTTGCATGAGACGTGAACGATCTAGAGTCGGAGAGCGCAGCATTGATCCGTAGGGCGACAAATCGGGATACTGCCCGGATCGTCGAAATCCGCGCCGGGGTATCGGAGAACATCCTGTCCGATCCCTCCAAGGTTACCCTGGACGATATCAATTGGTTCATTGCCAATCCCGGCATCTTTGTCGGGGAAGAAAATGGCGAAGTCGCCAGCTTCTCGGCGGCGGACACCCGCGACGACTTCATCTGGGCATTGTTCGTGGACGAGCAGTACAGCGGTCGCGGGATCGGGCGTGCCCTGCTTGAACGCGCGTGTCAAACGTTGAAATCCGCCGGCTTCGAGCGGATTCGCTTGACGACGGATCCCGCGACGAGAGCCGAAAGGCTTTACCGACGCGCCGGCTGGCGCCTGATCGGCCATCGAGACGGCGAGCTACTCTTCGAACTCAGCCTCTAGCAAAACTCTCGCGGAGGAAGAGGCAGATCAAACAACGCGGTCGGGCGGCGACCGCCCCTCGAAGAAGGCAGTGACGTTGTCCACCACCTTTATCCCCATGGCCGTGCGGGTTTCCTCGGTCGCGCTGCCGAGATGCGGCAGCAGAACAACATTCTCCATGACTTTCAGCGCATCCGGTACGTGCGGCTCGGCCGCATATACGTCGAGCCCGGCACCACGAATGACGCCGTCCTTCAGCGCGGCGATCAAAGCCACCTCGTCAACGACATCGCCGCGTGCAGTATTGATCAGGAACGCGCCGGGCTTCATTGCCGCAAGTCGACCCACATTCATCAGGTGTCGGTTTACCGCACCACCTGGGCAATGCAGGGACACGAAGTCGGATAGCGCCAATACCTCCTCAATCGTCGGCAATTGCCGTGCCCCGTAGCGCGCCGCTTCCGACGGATCGACCGGTGTTCTGTTGTAGAAAACCACGTCCATGCCAAAACCGAAATGGCAACGTTGTGCGAACGCCCTGCCGATGCGCCCGAAGCCGATGATGCCGACGGTTTTGCCGGTGACCTTCGTCCCGATCATGTGCGTCGGGCACCACCCGGCCCACTCGCCGGAGCGGACCTGACGCTCGCCCTCGCCGCCGCGCCGGGCCACTGTCAGTAGCAGCAGCATGGCGATGTCAGCCGTGCAATCGGTCAGCACGTCGGGCGTATTCGTCACGACGATCCCGCGGCCCTTGGCGGCATTGGTGTCGATATGATTGTAGCCGACCCCGAAATTGCCGAGTATGCGCGTGCGCGGCGTCACGACATCGAAAACGGCTGCAGGCAACTTGTCGGAGACCGTCGGCAAGATGGCATCGTACTCATCCATCGCTTGGCGCAATGCCTCCACGCTCATCGCTTCATCGCGCAGGTTCAATGTTACATCGAACCGTTCCGAAAGGATGCGTTCGACGGCTGACGGCCAGCGGCGCGTAACGAGAATGCGTGGTTTGGACATGGTGACCTGCTCCGAATGCTTGGTTGGCTTTCTAGCCAGTAGCCCAAAAAGCCCGATGGGCCAAACAGAAGAAGCCCGGTCTTGCGACCGGGCTTCCAAAATCCGCACAAGCGGGGGATGAACCCTTACTTGGCTTCCTGCGGGAAGTAGCTGTACTTGCCGTCTGGACCCTTCTTCCACTCGTACATGATGTAGCCGGGAAGCTTCGGGTCACCCTTTTCGTCGAATGACATGTCGCCGAGAACGGTCGGGAACGGGCCCTTTGCCTTCATTGCAGCAGCAACGGCTTCAGCGTCGTTGGAACCGGCAGCCTTTGCACCGCCAGCGATCGACTGCAGCGCAGCGTAGGAGTAGAGCGTGTAAGCTTCCGGGTTGAAGCCTGCAGCCTTGAACTTCGCAACGAGATCCTTGTTGGCCGGGTTCAGCGTCGGATCGGGGCCGAAGGTGTTCAGCGTACCGGCAACTGCGTCGCCAGCGATCGATGCCAATTCGTTCGAAACGATACCGTCACCGGAAACCAGCGTAGCTTTGAGGCCCTGGTCGGCTGCCTGACGGATGATCAGACCAGCTTCGGTGTGGAGGCCACCCCAGTAGATGATCGTGACGCCGGCTTCCTTCATCTTGGCGATGAGAGCCGAGAAGTCCTTGTCGCCAACGTTGATACCTTCGTAGAGGGCTTCCGTCGTGCCAGCAGCGTTCAGAGCCTTCTTGGTTTCGTCAGCGAGACCCTGGCCGTAAGGCGTCTTGTCGTGAACGACAGCGATCTTGGCGTCCTTGAAGTGGTCAGCAAGATACTTGCCGGCGATTGCACCCTGCTGGTCGTCACGGCCGCAAGTACGGAACGTGTTCCAGAGGCCGCGCTCGGTGAACTTCGGGTTCGTAGCGGCCGGGGTGATTTCGAGCATGCCGTTTTCAGCGTAGACTTCGGAAGCCGGGATCGAAACGCCCGAGTTGAAGTGGCCGATTACGAACTTGACACCGTCAGCAGCGAACTTGTTCGCGACCGAGATGCCCTGCTTCGGGTCGGAAACGTCGTCGCCGAGCACGATCTTGACCTGCTCGCCGTTGATGCCACCAGCGGCGTTGATGTCAGCGGCGGCCTGCTCTGCGCCCTTCTGGAGCTGAGCGCCGAACGCAGCGTTCGGGCCAGTCAGCGGACCAGCAACGCCAACGATGATGTCGGCCCATGCGTTGCCGCTGAAGGCGACCATCGCCGTCAGTGCCACAGCCGACAGGAGAGACTTTTTCATTCTGTTACTCCCAATTTTTTAGCGGGTTCCGTTCCACTACCCAGCGCATTACCCACTTTACTGCGCCAGGAAACTTGTTCCACTCGGAGGGGCATCTGTCCCTAGATTCAACCGGCTGTCAATGTTTTGCCTTCCAAGAGAAGGGGGACGTCTTTTCGTATAGCCAGTAGTAGTTGTTGACCATCTGATTGGTCCGGCGATAGCGATAGCCGGCCGTCGAGAAGATCAGAAGCAAGACCAGGTCGATTACATAGTAAAAGAGGCTGAGAACCGGTCCATCGAACAGTGCGTGATGCAGGAATTGCATCGCACCAGCAAGCAGAACAGTATAGGCGATTACCAGAGGATAGTTGCTCCAGCTCTCGGCCGCGGCTCTGCCGGCCCTCCATGCCGTCCAGAATCCAATCAGCACGACGACCAAGCGAATTGCGCTGCGCACGCCCGTATCGCTCTCAAAGAAAAGTCCCTGCATATCAAAGTCTCCCCTTCGTCATGCTCAATGACGTCCGCCTTCGAGATAGGCGGCACGCACTTCTGGATTCGCGAGAAGTTCCATGCCGGAACCGCTCATGGTGACCTTGCCGTTGACCATGACATAGGCACGGTCCGACAAGCGCAGAGCTGCGAAGGCGTTCTGCTCCACGAGGAAGACAGTCAGGCCTTCTTCCTTGTTGAGTTTCTTGATCGCCTCGAAAATGCCCTTGACGATCAGCGGTGCTAGACCAAGCGAGGGCTCGTCCAGCAACAGCAGCTTTGGACGCGCCATCAGCGCGCGACCGATCGACAGCATCTGCTGCTCGCCGCCCGAGAGCGTACCGCCGCGCTGGCCCTGGCGCTCCTTGAGGCGCGGGAACATCGTAAAGACCTTCTCGACGTCCTCGTTGAAGTATTTCAGGTTGTCGAGACCCGCGCCCATCTGGAGATTTTCCATGACGGTCATGCGCGGGAAGATACGGCGTCCTTCAGGCGACTGCGCGATGCGAAGGCGGGCGATCTCATGCGTCGGCAGACGCGTGATATCCTGGCCATCGAAAACCACCGAGCCCTTGCGCGCCTGCGGACTTCCGCAAATCGTCATCATCAGCGTCGACTTGCCGGCGCCGTTGGCACCGATCAGGCTTACGATCTCGCCGCGATGGACCTCGATATCGATTCCGGCCAGGGCCCGGATGTTGCCATAGTAGGTTTCAACGCCCTGAACGTTCAGAAGTGGCTGGCCAGTCATTAGTGCGAGCCTCCTTCGAGGTTCTCTACGGCTGCAATCACTTCTTCCACTTCCTCGTCCTCGACACCGAGATAGGCCGCGATAACCCGCGGGTCCTGCTTCACTTCATCAGGCGTGCCATCGGAAATCTTCTGACCGTATTCCAGCACGACGACATGGTCGGAAATTTCCATGACCACCGACATATCGTGCTCAATCAGCAGGATCGACGTGCCGCTTTCGCTGCGAATGCTGCGCAGCAGCGCGTTCAGCGCGGCCGACTCGCGGGGATTGAGGCCAGCAGCAGGCTCGTCCAGGCACAGAAGTTCCGGCTCCGTACACATGGCGCGCGCGATCTCAAGCCGGCGCTGTGCGCCATAAGGCAGATCACCAGCCGGGTCATCGGCGCGATCAATCAGATCAGCCTTCTCTAGCCAGTGGCGTGCCAGTTCAACGGCATTCTTCGCCTCTGCCCGATACGGCCCGATGCCCACGAGACCCATCACGGTGAACCCGGACGCCTTCATCAGCTTGTTGTGCTGGGCGACGAGCAGGTTTTCGAGAACCGTCAGGCCGGAAAACAGCCGGATGTTCTGGAACGTGCGGGCAACCCTGGCTTCCTTGGTGATCCGGAAGTCCGGAAGGCGCTCCAGCAAGAACTCCTTGCCGTCCTTCTGCTTCAGCGTGATCATGCCCATCGTCGGCTTATAGAAGCCGGTGATGCAGTTGAAGACCGTCGTCTTGCCGGCGCCGTTCGGGCCGATGAGTGCGGTAATGTCGCCACGCTTGGCTTCAAATGAGAAGTCGTTGATCGCCATCAGGCCACCGAACTTCATCGACAGATGCTCGACCTTCAGCAAAGTATCGCTGGTCATGTTTGTTTCCTGAGGGCTCATCAACCGTGGCCCTCCTTGGTAAAGCTGCCGGAAACTGCCTTGCGCTCCTTGAGGAAGGCTGTCGGTTCACGCGACCCCACGAAGCCGCGCGGCTTGATCAGCATCACGACGACCATCGCCAGGCCGAACAGCAGCATACGGTAAAGCTCAGGCGTGAAGTCCGGTCCGAAAATCATCTTCAGGAAGGCCATCTCACGCAGCATTTCCGTGCCGCCAACCATGACGATCGCAGCGATCGCGATACCGGTCAGCGAGCCCATGCCGCCGAGAACGACGATGGCGAGGATAACAGCCGATTCCAGGAAGACGAACGATTCCGGGGAAACGAAGCCCTGACGAGCGGCAAAGAAGGAGCCTGCGAAACCACCGAACATAGCGCCCGTCGCAAAGGCCGTGAGTTTCGTCGTCACCGTATTGATCCCGAGCGAGCGGCAGGCAATTTCGTCTTCGCGCATGGCCTCCCATGCACGGCCGATCGGCATCCGGCGCAGGCGGATCGTCACATAGGCGGTCAGCATGCAGAGGGCCAGGATCAGGTAGAAAAGGAAGATCTTGTAGTAGGCCGATGACATCGGCAGGTGGAACAGCTTCGCAAAGCCGCCGGCGCTCGCATCAAACGGGATGCCGAAAAGCGTCGCCTTCGGAATGCCCGAGATACCGAACGTGCCTTTGGTGAGATCCGTCCAGTTGATGATGACCAGGCGAATGATTTCACCGAAGGCCAGCGTGACAATCGCGAGGTAGTCGCCGCGCAGTCGCAGAACCGGGAAGCCCAGAATCACACCCCACAGCGCTGCCAGAATACCGGACAGAGGCAGGAGCACCCAGAACGACAGGCCGAAATAGCTGGACAGGAGCGCGTAAGAGTAGGCGCCGATCGCGTAGAACGCCACGTAGCCAAGATCGAGCAAGCCAGCGAGGCCAACGACGATGTTCAGCCCCCAAGCCAGCATCACGTAGATCAGAATCTGGATACCGAAGTTATCCACCCACTTCAGCGAACCCTGCGGACCCGCGACGGCGTAGATGAACACCGGATAGAGCAGCAGTGCGACGAGCGCGATCTTCAAGAAATGTGTGTGGAAAAAGCCCTTTTCGGCCGAGATATCCAGCTCGCCACTACGCGCCTTCGCCAACTTGCGTGCATCAAGGTGCGGCCGCAGGAAGACGACGGTCAGGAAGCGACCGACGGCTGCAATCGCTACGAATATAGCTAGGAGGCCCCAGCGCTGAACAATGATGAGTTCGTTGCTGATATTCTGATCGGTCTTCAGGCCAACGTACAGCACGAACATGCCGAACGCGATCAGGGCAGCAAACAGAGCTTCTTTAATACCCGTCTGAACAAGTCCGGCTTTGGCGGGCTTGTCAGCGGAACGTACAACATTTTCCATGACGTTAAACCTTCTCGACTTCCGGCCGGCCCAGGATACCTGTCGGCTTGAAGATCAGCACGAAAGCGAGGATGGCGAATGTCGCCACATCCTTGTACGCGATGGTGAAGTAGGCCGACCACAACGACTCGATCAAACCGATCATCAGCCCACCCAGGACAGCGCCTGGAAGCGAACCGATACCGCCGAGAACGGCCGCGGTGAACGCCTTCACACCCGGTACGAAGCCGTCGTTGAAGTTCACGACACCATAATACATCAGATACATGGTACCTGCGACCGCAGCCAGCGCCGCGCCCATGATGAAGGTGATGGAAATCGTCTGATCGACATTGACGCCCAGCAGCGCCGCCATCTTGCGGTCCTGCTCAGTTGCACGCTGAGCGCGCCCGAGCGACGTATGATTGACGAGGTACCAGAACACCGTCAGCAGCACCACCGTGATAAGGATGATGACGATCTGCTTCAGCGAGATGGAGATGCCGGCGACGTTGTATACAGTGCTGACCAGCGGCGGGATCGGCTTGTTGCGCGGCCCCTGGGTCACCTGGATGAAGTTCGACAGCGTGATCGACATGCCGATCGCAGTGATCAGCGGCGCCAGGCGAAACGATCCGCGTAGCGGACGATAAGCAACACGCTCGATCGTCCAGTTCCACAAGCTCGTCATCAACATTGCGATCAGGAGCATAACCAGCAGCAAAACTGCAACCGGAAGACCCGCAAACATGGAGGTGAGGACGAGAAAAACGATGAGGCCGGCGAAACCGCCAAGCATGAAAATATCGCCATGGGCGAAGTTGATCATGCCGATAATGCCGTAAACCATCGTATAGCCAATAGCCACAAGGCCATAGATGGATCCAAGAGTCAGCCCATTAACGAGCTGCTGGACAAAATATTCCATATACCATTTCCCCTGGATGCAAGCCGGTTTAGCCAACATCTCTTGTTATTAGAGCTTTTGATGCGCCCTTGATTAAGGATTTCATACCGCTTTCAAACCAAAAGGGAAGCGCAAAATCGCAAAGCTCCAAAGTTCTTTGCCGTTTTGGTGAAAATGACTTTTTTGCGACCAACAATTCGCTTTTTTTAACATGTGAAGCCCCAGAAAGCGCTTTTTGACTTTAGAATGGTGCAAACTGCAACACCATCCCGCTTTCGGACAATGCCGCGGCACGGGGCAGGCTGGATTCTGTCCCAGAAACTGTCGCTTGAATTTGGCAAGTTTCACTTGGCCGAGGGAATTGCTTATATAAAGGTGAAACGCTGCAGGTGAGCGCAACAAAAAGATCCGGAAGGCGAGCAATGCTCGAAACATTTGAGCGCGCCGCTCTCGAAGCGGGCAAAGCGATTATGAAGGTCTATCGGGAGGGATGCCCGACCGCCAGGAAAGCAGACAACAGCCCGGTCACCATCGCCGACGAGCGTGCCGAGCGCATCATCATTGCACAGCTTGAAGCCGCGTTCCCCGATACGCCGATTATCGCGGAAGAATCAGTGGCAGCAGGAAACGTGCCTGCGATCGGCAGATCCTTCTTCCTTGTGGATCCGCTCGACGGCACACGGGAATTCGTCGACCGACGACGCGAGTTCACCGTGAACATTGCCTATATCAGCGAGGGACGCCCTCTCGCAGGGATCGTTTATGCCCCCGCCCTCGGCGTCGCCTTCGCTGGCGAGGACAGCAAGGCCGAGAAACTCCTTGTCGACGACCGTTTTCAGGTGACACGGCGGACGCCCATCCGGGTGCGTCCGCAACCGGCCGACCGGACGGCTTTGGCAAGCAGATCCCACAACAGCCCCCAGACAGATGTTTTTCTCGCCGCAAACGCGATCTCCCACTGCACCAACATCGGCTCCTCGCTGAAATTCTGCATGCTGGCTGAAGGCCTGGCCGACGTTTATCCGCGCTTCACGCGGACAATGGAGTGGGATACAGCCGCCGGGGATGCCGTGCTGCGCGCTGCGGGCGGCTCCACCGTAACGCTGGACGGGTTGCCGCTGACCTACGGCAAGACGTCTCAAATGCATGACAGCGACTTCGCCAACCCGAACTTCATTTCCTGGGGCGGCGCCAGATCCGCTTTGGAGCGGGCATAACCTCGTCGGAAAAACACGCAAAATCAGCGGGATGCGGCTTTCGCTGTCCACGTCTCATTTGTGGCGCCTAGGATTCTCGGTGAATGACACCACGCCGGGCGCCCGTCCGGCCAATCCCGGAGCCGCAAAACCGTGTCTGACCAGACCAACAATCTCGCCCTCCCCTACATCCTACCCTCCCAAGCGCAGAGGCATGGGACCCATAACGAGGCGCTGCAGCGTCTCGATGCCATTGTCCAACTCTGCATCGTCGAAGTATCCTCCGCTCCGCCCTCAGACGCGTCTGAGGGACAGTGCTATCTTGTCGCTGAGGGAGCCGGTGGTTCGTGGTCCGGAAAGGACGGCATGCTGGCGCTCCGCCAGGATGGCGCCAGGATCTATATCCAACCCAGGACGGGCTGGCGTGGCTTCGTCGCCGCCCAGGGCCAACTTCGTGTTTTCAAGCAGCGGCGAGTGGCGCGCGATATCGCTCGATGATCACAGTGCTCTTCCTATAATCGGCGTCAACACGTCGCCGGACGCCGTCAATCACCTCGCAGTGGCCTCGGAAGCGAGCCTCTTCGGCAATGCAGGCCACGGGCACCAGTTGAAGGTGAACAAAGCCGCCGTCGCGGAGACGGGAACCCTGCTTTTTCAGACAGCATGGTCCGGCCGGGCGGAAATTGGCCTCGCGGCAACGACGACTTTTCGATCAAGGTCAGCGGCAATGGCGCCGATTGGCTGACCGCTCTGACAATTTCGTCCCGAGGCACGGTGAGAACCCCGGCGAGACCTGCTGCCCGAACGTCCTTGGCCGCGGGAACATCCACGCCTGCAGACGGCAGCCGAACCGGCTTCAGCGACTTCCATCTGCTGCAGGGCGGCTTTTCTCTTGGCTCGGCTCTGCCCACAGGCGCTGGCAATCGCTTGCTTATCCCGGAGACCGGCTTTTATCTCCTGCAATTGACAGCAAGCACCCTCTCCTCCTCCGGGCACGAAACTGCGATCGATGTAAATGGTACGACGGAACTCGCCTCTCTCGTCGGTTCCGCGTCGACCAGCGCAGTACGCGATATTGCCTGCACCGTGGCCGCATTGAACGAGGGAGACTGGCTGGCGCTCCTGCATCACGGAAGCGCACAATATGAGTTTGGAGCCGCAGAGACCGAGCTTTCGGCAATAATGCTCTAGATCGGTTCGATAAACGCCTAGAGCAACCGATAGCGAAGTGCGCGGGCGATTGCCTGCATGCGGTTAACAGAGTCGAGCTTTCGCATCGCGCTCTTCAGGTAGCCGATGACCGTATGTGCGGAGAGATCGAGAATAATCGCGATCTCTTCACTGCTCTTTCCCGCGGCCGACCAACGCAGGCACTCGATTTCCCGGCTGCTGAGGTTCTCCATCGGTTGCTCAACAGGGTTCTGCTGCGCAAACAGCTCCAGAAACTCCATCGCCCGGAAAACCTGCCGCATTGCCTCCTCGCGAGCGAGACGCACGCGCTCACCCGAGAATGCGAATATGAAGTGCCGCAAATGCATGTCATGCAAGGCAAAGGCAAATGTGTCCTTGAGGCCATGGCCCCTGAAGTGCGCCGTCAGCCGGTCGTTTCCCTGGTTTGCAGCCGCGCTTTCGAATGGCGCCTTGTCACAGAAGACAGGCATCGCTGTCGTCTTGAGAGCCGAGACCAGCTTGCTGCAATAGAAGAGGTCAACCTCCTCATAGAGATCAATGAGCTCTTGCGGCCAGTTGCTAGCGAGATAGTTGCTGGCGAAGCCGCTGCGATCCCCGCGCGGAAACTCCGCAAACAAGTATTGGTTGAATCCCGCCTCGACTGCCATCTCAGCCACGCAATCGTTGAATCGTTCCGAGGACATTTTCTGCCCGGACGCGATCCGCGAAAAAACAGCATCCCCCACGCCGTCGCGGACGGCGCGTTCTTGCTTCTTCATTTTCCTGTCCCTCGGCGGCTAGCTTCGCCTCAGCTTCTTCATTTCGTCGACCAGAATGGCCACGCGCCGCAGAGGAAAAGCAAAGGCACGTATCAAAAGGACACGAAGCAAACCTTAGTTATTCCGGGCACCACGAAAAGAACGGAGACGCGGTCTTGCACTAACAACTATGTTGCGGCGCTTATAAATTGACGTTCGTCAATTGCCCACTAGCCATTGCGCATGGCTCCTATGCGCTCATCACAAATTTACGCAGGGGAAGGCTACGAGGGCGCGCAAATCGCTTCCAGGAAGTCGACGCCTAAACTTCTTATCAAAGTGTTACTATGCGCTTAGGCAATTCTTAAATGTGACAAGCTAGAGTGACGGCCGTGGTCTTGAGTTGTGTAGAGAGTCCAATGACCGAAATGATACGTCCCCGAGTAAAATATGTCATCGGCCCCGATGGCAGCCCGCTGACGATTGCGGATTTGCCACCGCCGAATACCAGGCGCTGGGTTATCCGTCGCAAAGCAGAGGTTGTAGCGGCGGTTCGCGGTGGCCTGTTGAGCTTGGAAGAAGCGTGCGAGCGTTACACGCTGACTGTCGAAGAGTTCTTGTCCTGGCAGTCTTCCATTAACAGCCATGGCCTTGCCGGTTTGCGCACCACGCGTATTCAGCAGTATCGCCACTGACAAGCCCATCCTGGGCAACGATTTTTAGATTCGGGCCGCTTGCATGTCCTGAGGGGGATATACAAACGGCCCGCAATCATTAACGCAGCCTGCAGACGCCCTGCTTTTATGCTGCGACAAGCCTCACCACGAGTTCCCTGCTCCATAGACCACTCGGCAGGAAAATCGGTCGGTGAGCCGGAATTGCTGCCGGCCTCGTACCGGCAGCAATTGTCCCCGCCTCTTCTCATCGAACACTGTGTCCACATCGCCCGCCTTGGCGCGGCCGGGATGACATGCCAATTTCCGACCGACAGCTGAATGTTGACGAGGAATGGCAATGAACATCAGGAATGAAGAGAATCCCTCCGGCGGCCGCTACGTTGCAGAGGTCGAGGGCCATCAGGCCGAAATGACCTATTCCCGCGCATCGCCGGCGCTTGTCATTATTGACCACACCGGCGTACCCGATGCGCTGCGCGGCAAGGGCGTTGGCCAGGCACTTGCTCTTCATGCCGTCGAGGAGGCACGCAAAGGGGGATGGAAGATCTTCCCGTTATGTCCCTTCTTCAAAGCGCAAGCGCAACGCCACGAGGAGTGGCGCGACGTCATTAACGGTTAGCCCAATAACGCCAAAAGCCATGTATGACGGACGCGACGGCCCATCATGCATGGCTTTTTTCGAGGCGATCCCAAGGTGCCAACAGCACCCGTTTCCCGCCTTAGGCTCTTGCCCGGACTGCGCCGTCGCGCTCTTCGAGCGCGGCTGCACGTGCATATTCCGCCTGTATCTCTTCGAGCGCCTGTTCAAGCGCCTCTTCCTGCATCTTCAGTTCCTTGATCGAGACCTGAAGATTGTCCGCGCGCTGGCGAGCTGCCTTTGCGAAGGTCGGATAGGCGAAGTGATTCGGGTCGGAAATGCCGGACTTCTTTTCCTCGACGACGATCTGGCTCTCCAGATCCTTCGTCATCCTATCAAATTCGGACATCATCATCTGCAATTGCTGCAGTTGGCGACGTTTTTCGTTCACCTGAAACTCCTTCAGGCGAACTAGGCTCTCACGCGACTTCATACGCATTACTCCAGTGATGCGAGACCCCTGCTCCACTTTAAATCGCCCTTGCCGGCCGCTTTGACGCGGCCTGCCGAAAAAATTTCCGTCGGTATTAACAAAAACCTACCGCTGGTAACCTTTCGTTTACGGGCATCGTTAATGATAGTCCCGATGATTTAAGGGTCGGTAAACACAACTACGCGATTTCCGATACTGTTTCATTGGTGAGTCGAATGAATCGCTTACCGGCCGTTCTTAATGTAAAAGTTAAGATCTGGCTTTGCGAATTCTCGTTGGAAAACAGCGGAATGGACAAAATATTTAATAAATTCGTTACCTCTTGCCAGAGTGAATCAGAATTTGTTAACCATTTCGTGGCAGCTTCCAAATCACGCAATGATGTATTCGGTATCGCGTAGGGGCCAGACCACCTTTCGGCGGCGGTAAAGGGGATAATAATGCGGGTACTACTCATTGAAGACGACAGCGCGACAGCGCAGAGCATCGAATTGATGCTCAAATCAGAAAGTTTTAACGTCTACACCACCGATCTGGGTGAAGAAGGCGTGGACCTAGGGAAGTTGTATGATTACGACATCATCCTTCTCGATTTGAACCTTCCCGACATGTCCGGATATGAAGTGCTCCGCACTCTCCGCCTGTCCAAGGTCAAGACACCCATCCTGATTCTCTCGGGCATGGCCGGTATCGAGGACAAGGTTCGCGGTCTCGGCTTTGGCGCCGACGACTACATGACCAAGCCGTTCCACAAGGACGAACTGGTTGCGCGCATCCACGCAATCGTTCGTCGTTCCAAGGGTCATGCCCAGTCGGTCATCATGACTGGCGAACTGATCGTCAACCTCGACGCCAAGACGGTCGAAGTTGGTGGCCAGCGCGTGCACCTGACGGGCAAGGAATACCAGATGCTGGAGCTTCTTTCGCTCCGCAAGGGCACCACGCTCACCAAGGAAATGTTCCTGAACCATCTCTATGGCGGGATGGACGAGCCGGAACTGAAGATCATCGACGTCTTCATCTGCAAACTGCGCAAGAAGCTCGCAAATGCTGCCGGTGGCGCAAACTACATCGAAACAGTCTGGGGCCGCGGCTATGTTCTGCGCGAGCCGGACGGCGCCGAGTACGCCGAGACCGCCTGATACGTCAGCCCCTTTGCCAAGACTAAGAAAATCCCGTCCTCTGTGGCGGGATTTTTTCGTTGTGACATAGAAAAAGCCGCCCGTGGCGGCTTCGATCGTTGGCGGGCAGTCGCAATTATGCTGCGATAGCGCGGTGGCCGAATACGGCCGTCAGAATCTTGCGATCGAAAGGTTTGAGGAGGAAATCCGTCGCCCCTGCCCGCTTGCCCATCATCAGCTTCTTGAGGTCGGCCTCAACCACGCAATAGTAGATTTTGACGTCCTTGCCGCCTTCCATGCCGCGGATCGCCGAAATCAACTCGAGCGCGCTGTCCATGCCAGAATCGACGATCAGGTATTCTGGAAGTTCCACCTGGCAACTGGAGAGAGCTTCGACAACGTTGGAGGCTTCGCTGACCATGAAGTCGAGTTCGGAAAGGATGCGCTTCCCCACCTTCCGAACGACGTCAGATGAGTCGGCGATCATAAACCTCTGCATGGCTGCTCCTTGCCCCAGCTTCTAATGCGGCTGGCGTGTTACCGGCCAAGAATAGAAACATTAGGCTAAGGATTTATTACCTCGACGGTCGGGTCGCCGTCGAGGTCCCTGCATCAAGCTGCGATAACGTCAGCGGTAAACGTCAGTTCTTCGACGGTCGCGCTATGCCCGAGCGCCATACCGCATTCATCGGCAAGCAGCACGGTGTAGTAGGGCTGGATCGAGTGGGCGTCGATGGCTTCCTCGATTTCCCCCGTAGAGATCTCCACGAATTTCGGCGGCAGGCGCATCAGCTTGCCCTTCGCAACAATCTTGAATTTTGCGTCCAGTTCGGGGTTCTCAAGCGTGACTTCGATGACACCGCCACGTGGAATTGACGAATAGGCTACCAGGAAGAGATTGAGCAGCAACTTGACGCGGTTCTTGGCGATAATCGCGCGCGGACCAGTCCAGACAACCTCGGTCTTCTTCTCCGCGGCAGCAAAATCCTTCGCCGCACGTTCGGCTTCGCCGGTATCGATCGAAGCCCCGACCGATCCCGAGGCCCCGAAGGCAAGCCGGGCGAACTTCAGACGGACAGAGGCGTTGAGCGCGCTTGTCCTGATAAGATCCATCGCGTCGGCATCGGCGCCGCCCTCGTCCAGAAGCTCCAGACCATTGTTGATTGCGCCAACCGGCGAGATGACGTCATGGCAGACGCGGCTGCACAGAAGCGCGGCCAGGTCGGGGCCAGCAAGGGTGAGGTTTGGATTCTTCGACATCATAGTCTCCAGGAGGGCGGCAGGTTCATTCCGCCGCCTCTTTTGCGTCATTTAAATTGCGCGAAGTTTGCGGCCGTACTCAGCGCCATAATGACACCATATTTGGTAAACCGATTGTTAAGACCATACGCGCAAAATGAACGAAACGCCGGAAACGGCTCATCGTACCGACCATGATGAACGGATAACACCATGCGCGCCCATTTTTTCGGAAGACTCTCCGCCATCTGGCGGCTTCTCGTTGCGCTGACATTTTCGCCCCTCGCGCTTGTCCCAATGCAGGCATCGGCGCAGCAGTCTAACGGCGGCCAGTATTCGATGCAGGAAATCGTCGACGCTGGGCACTCGTTCTTCGGCTCGACCAGTGGCGGGCTGGCCAAGGTGATCGAAGCCGCCTTTCAGAAATACGGCCTTCCCAACGGCTATGTCCTCGGCCAGGAAGGTTCCGGAGCTTTCATCGCCGGTCTCACCTACGGCGAAGGCCAGTTGAATACAAAGAATGCCGGTGAGCATCCGCTCTACTGGCAGGGTCCGTCGCTCGGGATCGACTATGGCGGTCAGGGCACGCGCGTCATGATGCTCGTCTACGACCTGCCCTCGACCGACGCCATCTACGCGCGCTTCGGTGGCGTCAGTGGTCAAGCCTTCGTTATCGCCGGCTTCGGCATGACGCTTCTCAAGAACGACAACGTACTGGTGGTGCCGATCCGCACAGGCGTCGGTGCTCGCCTCGGATTGAATGTCGGCTACCTCAAGGTCACCCCTAATCCGACCTGGAATCCCTTCTGATTCCCATCGGCGCAGCGAACTCTCGCTCGCCGTGACCTATCCGCCACTTGCTCTACGCGTCAGGTCCGCTTAATCATTGGTCCTGACGCAACTCAACTTCTGGAAGCCGTGGCCGCGCCGTGATCGAATATGCTCTCTTGTTCGGATTGGGCTTCCTGGCGGCAGCGTTTCTCGTCTTTCTCGTGTCGCCTGCCGTCCACCGCCGCATCGTCTGGTATACGGAAAACCGTATGCGCGCGACCATGCCACTCAGCCCACAGGAAGTGCGCGCGCAGAAGGATATGGTCCGGGCCCTCTATGCTGCCGAGAACGCCAAGACGACACAGGACCTCATGCGCGAGCGCGAAAAGTCGCTGGCGCTGCAACTGAAGCATGACTCGCTGGCGCTCGACGCAGGACGGTTTGCCGCCGAGATCGAGGGGCTACAGGCGCAAATCAGCGACATGAGTGTTGAGGCCGCGGAACAGCGCTCGCACCTGCGCAAGGACGAGAACTACATCAGCCAGCTTAAGACGAGCCTCCACATCGCCGAGCAAGCAAGCGCCGCCAAGGAAGGCGAGCTCGACGCTCTTCGTACGCGCCTTAACAAGCTTGCGGAGCAGTCCGACAATCTCAAGATCGATCTCGCAGCGCGCGATACCGAAATCGAGAGCCTGACGTTCAAGGCGAACGCAGTCCGCATCGAGCGCGACAATCTTCGCCAGGACGTGAACCTGCTGCAGAAGCGCGCCAAGGACGCGGAGCTGGCGCTCGCCCAGCATGAGCACGCAGTCATCCGGCTCGAGGACAAAGCGGGGCGCGATGCGGCGTCAACGGCCGACAAGGATACGCTTCTCGGACGCCGCCAGCAGGAAATTACCAAGCTGAAGGAACAGATAAAGGCGGCGAATGCCGAGCTGCGCAAGGCAAACCGTGCATTGCGCAACGCTGGACTTCAGCCCGTGGCCGCAGATGCGGTTTCAGAGGAGCGGGCAACCGAGGAAACAATGCCGACTGAGCTCGACACAGCAGCGATTGCAGCGCGCCTGAGCGACGAAGTGCGCAAGCGCAGCGCCGCCGTCTCGGAACAACTTCTGAAAGCGAAATCCGACACCAGCCACGACGGTGCGATACGTGAAGAGATCGCCGGCATTGCTGCAAGCATGGTTGCATTGACCGCTATCAACGAAGGACCCTCCTCACCGATCCGCGACCTTCTGCCGGATGGCACCGACAATCAGGACGGCGAGCGTATCAACCTCGCGCAACGCGCCGCGACAATCCTGTCCGAACCGGGCTGAACTCAGATCAGCTTCGCTGCCGATGACATGGCAAAGAGGGCGATGCCGGTCGCCGTCGCCACATTGAGGCTGTCCAGTCCCTCCGACTGCGGGATCCGCGCGCTTTGAAAACGTTCCAGGAGTGCAGGCGGCAGCCCCTCGCCTTCCGTACCCACGACCAGCGCCATGCGATCGGTTGGCGGTATGGCTCGAATGTCGGTCTCCCCGCGCGGCGAGAGCGTCCAGATTGCAAAGCCACTCGCAGCAAGCCGTGTTAGAACGTCGAGCGCCGTGCCCTTCCGCTCATAGGGAACACTGAGTACGGAGCCGACAGAAACGCGTACCGCCTTGCGATAAAGCGGGTCACACGAAGTCTCATCGAGAAAGATGGCATCCGCCTTGAAGGCGGCCGCATTGCGGAACATCGACCCGGCATTGTCATGGTTGGAAATACCGCAGCCGACAAGGACGAGCGAACGTTCGGGCAATCGGTCGACAAGCTCGGTTCCGACCACCTCTCGCCTGCCAAGGGCCAACACGCCTCGATGGAGATGAAACCCGACGATCCGATCTAGGACGTCCGCCTCTGCGACATAGACCGGCACGTCATCAGGCAGTCTCTCGAGGATTGCAGCGACGCCGTCGACACGGTTCCTGAGAAGCAGCACTTTTTCGGTCGCAAAGCGACCGCCGTGGCTCGCTTCCACAAGCACGCGAAGGACTACCGTGCCCTCCGCGATGAAGCGGTTCTGCCGGCCGGTCAGATCGCGCTCGCGGATGTCGCGAAAGTCAGCGATACGAGGATCGTCCGCGCTCTCGATGGCAACGAGGCGAGAGGCCATTGTCCTAGCCGCCACTGACCGTCACATCGGCAACAATGCGCCCCGACTTGATATCGAAGATGAGCGACTTCTTGATTCCATCGGATGTCGCGCCAAAGAACATGATCTGGCCTCCCGAGAGCGACGACGACTGGATGACGAAGCCCGACGGCAAAGTTGCCGTGACCGATACCGGCGCATCGGATGGTACACCGGCAGAAGTTACGGCTGTCGGTTCCTTCGCGGGCGCGCGCATCGCTTTGTAGACAACCGCGCCGAAGACAGCCATAAGGCTCACGAACATGATGACGCCTGAGACGATCTGCAGGCGGATCATCTTGCGCCGGACACGTTCCATCGCCGGATCCAGGGGTTTTTCGTCCTGATCGTCTTCTGGCTGGATATTCGTCATATGTGGCGTTCCGTTCTTTAAATAATTCGGAGAAGAAGCGTCTTGAGCGACCCCTTTAAACAAGCTGCCGGCATTAGAAAAGTCCTCACCGCCGACGAGAACGCCGAAGGCCGTCTTGACGCGTGGATGACCGGACAGCTCGGCGAGGAGTTTTCGCGCAGCCGCGTGAAGGCGCTAATCAAGGAGGGCCGGGTCTCCGTGGGCGGCAAGATCCTCGCCGATCCGCAGAAAAAGGTTCGTTCAGGCGACACCTTCGAGATCCTGCTGCCCGAGCCGGAGGATCCGACGCCCAAGGGCGAGAATATCCCGCTCGATATTCTTTATGAAGACGATGACCTCGTCGTCATTTCCAAGCCGGCCGGTCTCGTGGTGCACCCCGCGGCTGGCAATTGGACGGGCACGCTCGTCAACGCGTTGATCTATCATTGCGGCGACAGTCTTTCCGGTATCGGCGGTGTGCGCCGTCCGGGCATCGTCCACAGGCTGGACAAGGACACCACAGGTGTCATGGTCGTCGCCAAGAACGACATATCCCATCGCCATCTCTCGCTGCAATTCGCCGACCATGGGCGGACCATGCCGCTAGAGCGGGCTTACCAAGCGATTGTCTGGGGCCGCCCTCGCACGCTGACTGGAACGATCGATGCACCGCTCGGCCGCGCCGTCGGCGACCGCACGCGTCGCGCCGTCAAGCGATCCGAGACGCAGGATGCCGACGAGGCGATCACCCACTACGAAGTGCTCGAACGCTTCCATGAGAACCCTGATGCCACGTCGCTGGCCTCGCTGGTCGAGTGCCATCTCGAAACCGGCCGCACCCATCAGATCCGCGTCCACATGGCACATATCGGCCATCCGCTACTTGGCGACACCGTCTACGGAGCAGGTTTCAAAACAAAGGCAAACCTGCTTCCGGATGCCGCCAGGAAGACCGTGAATGCCTTCGGAAGACAGGCGCTCCACGCCTACATGCTGCAATTCGAGCACCCTCGCACCGGCGAGGTCATGCACTTCGAGGTGCCTCTGCCCGAGGACATGGAAGAGTTGGCAGACGCCCTGCGTGCGGAGCGAGAGTAACGCCTTCGTGAAGCGGTGTATGGTCTTGAACCCCTGTTCCGCCATACTTATCTGTACATTGACTTAGTGCGGGCTTGGATAAAGCCGCATGTCCCGGTTTGCCTTTCGACGCAGGGGCGCGTTCCATTGGGAACCGGAATTCAGATAGGAGGGTGCTTTTATGGCCCGAAATAACTTGCCGTCCATTACCGCCGGCGAAAACGGTCTCAATCGCTATCTCGACGAAATCCGCAAATTTCCGATGCTGGAGCCGCAGCAGGAATACATGCTGGCGAAGCGCTATGCGGAACACGGCGATCGCGAAGCGGCACACAAACTCGTCACCAGCCACCTGCGCCTCGTTGCGAAGATCGCAATGGGCTACCGCGGCTATGGCCTGCCAATCGGCGAAGTCGTCTCTGAAGGCAATGTCGGCCTGATGCAGGCCGTCAAGAAGTTCGATCCGGAGCGCGGCTTCCGTCTTGCCACCTATGCCATGTGGTGGATCAAGGCCTCAATCCAGGAATACATCCTGCGTTCGTGGTCTCTGGTGAAGATGGGTACGACCGCCAACCAGAAGCGGCTGTTCTTCAATCTGCGTCGCCTCAAGGGCCGTATCCAGGCCATTGACGATGGCGACCTGAAGCCGGAACACGTTGCTGAGATCGCCACCAAGCTGAACGTCTCCGAGGAGGAGGTCGTTTCGATGAACCGTCGCCTTTCCGGCGATGCCTCGCTGAACGCACCGATCAAGGCCTCGGAAGGCGAATCCGGTCAATGGCAGGATTGGCTCGTCGACGACCATGACAGCCAGGAAGAGGTTCTTATCGAACAGGATGAGCTCGACACGCGCCGCCGCATGCTGGCGAAGGCGATGAGCGTTCTGAACGACCGCGAGCGCCGTATCTTCGAGGCACGTCGCCTCGCGGAAGATCCGGTGACCCTGGAAGACCTCTCGTCCGAATTCGACATCAGCCGCGAACGCGTTCGTCAGATCGAGGTCCGCGCCTTCGAAAAGGTCCAGGATGCCGTCCGTAAGGACGCTCTCGAACGCGCCAAGGCCGTTCGCGTGGTCGAAGCGACCGCGTAGCGCCGTTGCAATTTCAAATCAAAAAGGGCGGGACCGATGGTCCCGCCCTTTCTTTTATCCATTCGGCAGGCGCTTATTGGCTGGTCGATACATCGCCAAAAGCAGCCCATTCCTTGATCGCGGCGTTGAACGCCTCGCCGCCCGTCGTACCCTTCTGCATCGTCAGAAGCGCGCGGCGACCATTGCGGTAGGTGATCGGAATATCGATCCAGTCGCGGCTTGAAAGGAGATCGAGGTTCGCCTTGCGCGCATCCGGATAGTCGTTCAGCGCGATCATGTGGAAATCGTCGGTGATCTTTGCCGGAACGGCAATCAGGGCGTCGCCCCGATCCTGTTCGGTTCGCTTCATCGAGATACGCTGAACGCTCTCGATAGCGCCACCTTCAAAGTTCGGCGGCAGCGAGAAAACCACCTCGACGATGTGGCTGGCCGGCAGCGACGCATCAGAATTGCGCTTGAAGGTAAGCTGCGCCGACAGATTGCGTTCTGGAACAGTCACGGTCCCCTGTACGGTCGCTTCCTGCCTGCCATCCGGGCCTGTCTCGTGCTGAAGACTCCAGACGACCGAGCCCTGGATGGCGGTCGGCGAACTCTGACCGATCCGCTCTTCGTACAGGAACATCTTCTCGGAGGAGCCGACCGGCGCAGCTTGCGTGGCTCCAGCCGCCGGCGGCGTCGTCGCGGGTGCGGTGGCAGCCGGGACGGCAGGTGTCGTCGAGGTCGCAGGCGGCGTCGGATCCGCTGCAGCAACGTTCTGCTCGGCTACCGACTTTCCTTCCGCCGTAGGCGTTCCCGGAACGGAGGCCGGACCGTTGTCGACTTCGGTGCCATCGGCAAGAAGCCGCTGGTTGAACTTGTTGTTGACGGAAGCGCCGTCATTCAAGGACGCAACTTCCTTATTTGCCTCAGCTGGCTTCGCATCGCTCGTCTGGGGCGCCGCATCCGGCTTGGCGGGCGTCTGCTCGTTCTTCGCGCTCTGCGAGGGAGCAGCGCTGACGAGGTTTTTCACCATTGACGACAGCGCGTCCTGATTGATCCAGGCAGCGTATCCGCCACCACCGACCACGCCCAGCGCAATGAGGATCGTCACGATGGAGCCAATGCCGAAGCGACGGCGCTTCGGCTCCATACGCAGGTTCTTACCCTGGAACTTAGCAGCAACAGCACTGTCGAGATCGGCGGCCGGAATGCCATCATCATCTTCGGCAACCACGCCGCGGTTGTCGTATCCGCGAAGCGGCTTTGCCTCCTGCCAATTGGTTTCCGGTACAGCTTTTGCCGGCGTCCCATGAATTTCGGAGAAGAGATCGCCGTCATCGAAATGAGCGTTGATCGGAACTTTCTTGCCGTTTTCGATCGGTGGCAGATCGTCGAAGGCTGCGGCCTCCCAGGAGAAGCCCTCATTCGCGGCAGGCATCTTCACGCCGCCCGGCGTATGGTCGAATCCCGTGATGACGTCTTCAAACGCGCGCGCCGCTTCGTTGGCCGGAGCAACCGGCGCAGATTCCGAAAACTGCCTGAGTTCTTCGAGCGCCCAATCCGTCTGCGCATCCTTGGCCGGAGGTGCAGGCGTTTCCTCTACTGGCTCTGCCCACACAGGATCGAAATGCGCAGCGGCATCCGCTTGGAGCGGCTCCTCCTGGCTGCGATCCACGAATTCTTCCGGCGGACGATCCAGCCCATAGACGGGCTCGACAAGGCGATTGGTCAGGTCGTAGTCGCGAGCAATTGGCTGCAGAACCGGCTCTTCGTGGGGCGGCTCGGTCGGCTCGACAACAGGCTCCTCGACTGCGCCAACATACTCCTCGTGACCGTACTGCTCCTCGCGAGCGACGTCGTCTTCATGAGCGGCCTGCCAATGCTCGACAGGCTCGGCTTCCCCGACAGGAGCGCGCGGCTCTTCATGCTCCCAATGTGCGTTCTGCTGCGCGGTGTGTTCCGGCTCGGCAGCGACAGGCTCCTCATAATGAGGCGTACGTTCTTCTTGATAGGGCGCAGGCTCTTCGACCGGCTCTTCGTAGGCAGGCGCAGGTTCTTCGGCTGCCATCTGCTCTTCGTGAACCGGCGTTTCATGCGCCGGCTCGTCGACCACAGCTTCGCTGGCAACCGGTTCGGGAACGGCCGCATTCGGCTCATTGGCCGCTTCGGCGCTTGCCTCAACCTCAGGCTCTGCGGCTAGCGCTGCATCGTCGACCAGAACGGCTTCTGCGTGTTCGGCTTCGACTTCGCGGATTGCAGCTTCGAGTTTTTCAAGCTGCCGTTGCAGCATCGCTTCCGGTGGGCGCGGCTTCATATTCTCGAGCTGCCGCTGAACAGCACCGCGAGCACGCTCGTAGACTTTCACCCGCATCTCGGGAGTATTTTCAGACAGGCCGTCAACCGCCCGCCGGATAACTGCGATAAAATCCGCCATTCGTACTTTCTCTAAGAGTGCGGTCCGCCCTGCGAACCGCACAAATAATGACCCGCGACCTTAGTCCTCAAACGGATCGGTCACAAGTATCGTGTCGTCGCGCTCAGGACTTGTAGACAAGAGAGCGACGGGCGCCCCGATCAGTTCTTCGACTTGGCGAACATACTTGATTGCCTGGGCTGGCAGATCAGCCCAGCTGCGTGCGCCGACAGTCGATTCCTTCCAGCCTTCCAGCGTGATGTAGATCGGCTCTACGCGGGCCTGGGCAGCCTGGCTAGCCGGAAGATAATCGATCTCTTTGCCGTCAAGCTTGTAGGCGACGCAGATCTTCAGTTCGTCAAGACCGTCGAGAACGTCGAGCTTGGTTAGCGCGATGCCCGTGATGCCCGATGTCTTCACCGTCTGGCGGACCAGAACCGAATCGAACCAGCCGCAGCGGCGCGGACGACCGGTATTGACGCCGACTTCGCGACCAACTGTCGAAAGATGCTTGCCGATCTCATCGTTCAGTTCGCACGGGAACGGACCTTCGCCCACGCGCGTCGTGTAAGCCTTGGTGATGCCGAGAACATAGCCGATTGCCGTCGGGCCGAGACCCGAGCCGGCGGCGGCCTGACCGGCAACCGTGTTCGACGAGGTGACGAAGGGATAGGTGCCGTGGTCGTTGTCGAGCAGCGCACCCTGCGCACCTTCGAACAGGATGCGGGCACCGGCCTTGCGCTGGTCGTCGAGGATACGCCAGACCTGGTCGACATAAGGCAGAACCTGGTCGGCGACGTCGTTCAGTTCCTTCTCGAGCGATTCCACCGAAATCTCCGGCAGTCCGAGGCCGCGGCGCAGCGCATTGTGGTGCGTCAGAAGACGGTCGATCTTGGCCGGCAGCGCTTCCTTGTCGGCCAGGTCGATGGCGCGGATCGCGCGGCGACCGACCTTGTCTTCATAAGCCGGGCCGATGCCGCGGCGAGTGGTACCGATCTTGGTTCCGCTGTTGGAAGCCGCGTCTTCGCGGAAGCCATCGAGGTCGCGGTGCAGCGACAGGATCAGCGGTGCGTTGTCCGCGATGCGCAGCACCTCGGGCGTTACATTGACACCCTGCGCGCGCAGCTTCGCGACTTCGGCGACGAAATGATGCGGATCGACGACGACGCCATTGCCGATGACACTGAGTTTGCCGCGCACGAGGCCGGATGGGAGAAGGGCAAGCTTGTAGCTGACACCGTCGATGACCAGCGTGTGGCCCGCATTGTGTCCGCCCTGATAGCGCACGATCACATCGGCGCGTTCCGAAAGCCAATCGACAATCTTGCCTTTGCCTTCGTCACCCCATTGCGAACCGACTACAACTACGTTCGTCATTCACGTCTTCCTGTTAAAGGCGGATTTAACCGCACCCTTCTCAAACCCGCGCATCTATAAAGGTTTGTCACCGGGAAATCGACCCTGTTATGCCGACGAAATCGGCTTTTTACGTGACAAATCAGCCATCATCGGGCTATTGGCCAATCATATCCCAAGGTTGAGAACCACATCGCCGTCATCTGGAAGAATCGCCTGTGCAGGTCGCCGCTTATATTTCTCTCGTCGTCGCGGCACTATGCTGGGGCGGAAACGCAGTGGCGGGCAAGCTCGCGCTCGGGCACGTCAGCCCGATGACGCTGACGTTTCTGCGCTGGTTCCTTGCGACGGCACTCATTGCAGCCGTTTCCGTACCGCAATTGAAGCGCGACTGGCCGATCGTCCGCAAGAACCTGCCGCTGCTCTTCTTCTACGGCATCATCGGCTATACGCTTTTCAACGCGATGCTTTACTCGGCCGTCCAGTACACAACCGTGATCAATGTTGCGATCGAGCAGGCCGGGATCCCGATGCTGATCTTCCTGCTGAACTTCGTCTTCTTCCGCACAGGCGTTTCTGCAGCACAGATAGTCGGCTTCGCCATGACGCTCGGCGGCGTCGCATTGACCGCCGCGCATGGTGACCTGACGACCCTGCTGCAGCTCGGTCTCAACCGTGGCGACGGCCTCATGCTGATCGCCGTAGCCGCCTATTCTGTCTACACGATTTTTCTACGCTGGAAACCGCCCCTTGATTGGCGCACGCTGATGGCGATCCCCGCCCTCGGCGCGACGCTGACAGCAGTGCCACTTCTCATCTGGGAGGGCACGCAAGGTGCTGTGCAATTGCCAGACAACAAGGGCTGGCTGATTGCCTTCTACACTGCCATCTTCGCGTCCCTGCTTGCCCAGATCCTCTATATCAAGGGCGTCGAGGCGATCGGCGCAAATCGCGCCGGGCTCTTCATCAACCTCGTGCCGGTCTTCGGAACGCTGTTGTCCGTGGCGCTGCTTGGCGAGCATCTTCAGCCCTTCCATGTGATCGCGCTTGCGCTCGCTTTGGGCGGCATTGCCATCGCCGAAAAAGGCCGTCCCCAGCGCGCAGTCTCGACCGTCCCCGCCTCGCCTATGGACTAGATGGTGTAACGGGCGGAGCTCGGCCAGCGAGGTTTGAAAGGCTGGTGGTCGTCCCTCACAATGATGGTTTCGCGGAGTCAGGAGTGGCCTGCTCCATAGCATCACGGAGAGACGACCATGAAGCAGTATGCCGGAATCGATGTCTCGTTGGAATATTCAAGTGTGTGCGTGGTGGATGCAGATGGCCGCATCGTGCGTGAAGCAAAGGTACTGAGCGAGCCCGATGCGCTGATCGCCTGGTTTGCCGAGCAC